>JAKANW010000239.1 GCA_021823555.1 Chloroflexota bacterium | reverse complement strand
AAGCGGAACGAAAAGGAAGTGGTAGACAGTTGTGAGGCCAAACTGCCATCGTGAAAGAGTGATTGGGTCCATATATTCTCCTTTACAAAATTATTTCTGTATGCGCCCCTCACACATACAAAATCACGAAACCAAACTTGGTGTTGCCACGGGGGTGCCGAGTGTCTCCTGTGCCAGGTCTTCGAATGTAATTGCAGCCATCTCGCGCAGCATGGCTATCTGCACGCGGCCCCATTTGGAGCGGACTGGGCAGTTGCTTTGAAAGGGGCAATCATCCTCGCCTGTCACCACCATGCAGGCGGAAAGCAGGATCGGTCCCTCGAACGCCTCAACCACTTCCTTGAGAGTGATCCTGCTGGCAGGGCGGGGGAGCTGCAAACCGCCGTCGCGCCCGGCGAATGTCCTGACCAGGCCAGCCTGGGCAAGTTGCGCCACAATGCGCGACATGAAAAATTGCGGGATCAGCATTTCTTTTCGTATCTCGGCTGAAGATAAGCGCGCGTCCTCCCCTCGCTTGGAGAGGGCAAGCACGACTCGAACGGCGTAGTCTGTCTGGCGGTTGATACGGAGCATTTTTCTCTTTTTAATCCTGATGAGAATGGTAAACGATTACTGTTATTGTAAGGATTATGGCGGTAGATACCATCTGCTGTATGTCATAAATCAGGGATGACAAGTGTCATATTAATTGTTGCGTTATGTACATTATTTTTACGATAATAGTCCAAAATAAAAAGGCGCCAGACGGCGCCTTTTAGCTGTCTCCATCAAATAATCGCGTCACGCGATCACGGACTGGCTATGATAATCTGTAGATACACGGGATCCCCAAACGCCGCTCCATCCGCACCGAAGGCCTGCCACTCGGACTGATAGGTTCCCGCCGCTGACGGCGCGGCGAAGGCGATGCGCAGCACAGCCTGAGTCCCGGCGCGCGCCGGGTACAAAGCCTGCTCCGTGGGCAGGCCAAAGGATTCGCCGCTGACCAGCTTCAACCGGTAGCGTGAGTCCCAGTTGCAGGTGCCGCTGTTGGAAACGAGCCACTGTTTATCAACGCTGCCGCCCGGCTGGATGAGGGAGCCGTCGGGCACGGTCATATCCTGGATAAAGGTCAGGTTATCGGTGCAGACTACAGGGGTTGGAGCAGGGGTATTGGTTAGTGTTGGAGGCGTGGTTGGAAGAGGTGAAGGTGTAAAGGTTGGTATGTCCACTGTTGGCCGAGGAGTGACGGTCGGCAAAGGTTGCGCGGCAGGCGGGACGAATGGCGTGGCCGCGGATGTCGGTGCGCAGCCGCTGGCGTTGAGCAGGGTCGCAATAGCGAGGATCAAGGCCAGGGAAACGGCGGGCAGATTGGGGCGGGGCCGGACGCGGGAGATCATCATATCCCCATAAAAAGCAGGAGTGAAGTCATGCTTCGCCCCTGCGCGGGAATTCTAGGCTTCTTCTTCCACCGGGCTGCTGGAGTCTTCGCTCCCGTCTCCGCCGATGTCGAGCGGAAGGGCAATCTCGCCGCTGAGGGCCTTCTGGCGGATGATGCCCTCGATCTCTGCCGACAGGTCGGGGTTGGTGCGCAGGTACTCTTTGGAATTTTCGCGTCCCTGCCCGACGCGGACGTCGCCGTAAGAAAAGAACGCTCCGCGCTTCTGAATGATTTCGAATTTGGTGGCCAGGTCGAGCAGGTCGCCTGCTTTGGAGATGCCTTCGTTGAACATGATGTCGAACTCGGCGGTGCGGAAGGGCGGGGCGACTTTGTTCTTGACCACTTTGACGCGCGTGCGGTTGCCGATCACTTCGTCGCCCATCTTGATGGATTGGATGCGGCGCACGTCGAGGCGTACAGAGGCGTAAAACTTGAGCGCCTGTCCGCCAGTGGTGGTTTCGGGGTTGCCGAACATAACGCCGATCTTCTGGCGCAATTGGTTGGTGAAGATGACGGCAGTCTTGGTTTGGTTGATGGCGCCGCTCAGTTTGCGAAGCGCCTGCGACATGAGACGAGCCTGGACGCCCATGGTGGCGTCGCCCATGTCGCCTTCGATTTCAGAGCGGGGCACGAGCGCGGCCACTGAGTCCACCACCACCACATCCACTGCGCCGGAGCGGACGAGGGTTTCGGTGATCTCCAGCGCCTGCTCACCGGTATCCGGTTGGGAGACGAGCAGGTTGTCAATATCCACTCCCACTCGCGCCGCATAGCCGGGATCAAGTGCATGTTCCATGTCAATAAAGGCTGCGGTGCCGCCCAGTTTCTGGGCCTCGGCCACAATGTGCTGGCAGAGCGTGGTCTTGCCTGAAGACTCCGGCCCATAGATTTCGGTAATGCGGCCGCGAGGGACGCCGCCCACGCCCAGGGCAATGTCGAGGGAGAGCGCGCCAGTAGGAATAACTTCAGTCTGCATGCCGTGGGCTTCGCCCAGCCGCATGATCGAGCCGTCACCGTACCGTTTGATAATATCGCCGACAGCTTTGTCGAGAACGGCGCGTTTGGCGCCATCAACATTGCTGGCGGGTTGTTCGTCACGTGCAGCTGCGGATGATTTACGGGCCATGGTTATTTCTCCAGATACAAATGTAAGGGCCAAGTTTGAGTTTTCAAGAGTATAGCACAGATGTTCGGCTCGTCAAGGGGAGCGCAGGCTTTATGGAATCGCCGACTCGAGTGAGCCAGCCTCTTCCTTTTCTGCTATACTTATAAAAATCTTGGAAGAGGCTGGTTATGGCAAAACATCTGGTACTGGTGGCGGGCAATATCGGAGCGGGCAAGACCTCCCTGACGGAGCGCATCGGTTCGCGTCTTGGCTGGTGGACCGGCTATGAGTTGGTGTCCGATAATCCTTATCTCTCTGATTTCTATGGGGACATGCACGCCTGGTCGTTTCACTTGCAGATCTTCTTCCTCGGCCATCGCGCCGAACAATACCTCGAGGCATCCCGCGATGCCCGTTCCTCCATTCTGGATCGCAGCATTTATGAAGATGCTCGCATCTTTGCGCGTGCCCTGCATCACATGGGCAACCTGGCCGAACGCGACTACCTGGCCTACCGCCGTCTGTTCGATCTGGTGGTAGAAAGCCTGCCGCGCCCCGACTTGCTTATCTACCTCAAGGCTCCGGTCAATGTGCTGATGGAGCGCATCCGCCGCCGCGCCCGCAATATGGAAACCGGTATAACGCCCGACTATCTGGCCCTGCTCGACTCTTTCTATGACGAATGGTTGGCGGCTTTCGATTTATGTCCCGTGCTTACCATTCGCACCGACAACCTGGATTTTGTCCATCAGCCGGGGCACCTGGAAACCGTTATCAACCGTATCCAGGATAAGCTGGCCGGCAAAGAGGTGATGGATTTGCGAGACTGATCTCCCACTTACCTGGATTGTTTTGCCAATATTTTTTAAAGGTGTCATAATTTATAAAGAGAGTAATCATGGATGAAACCGTATTCCTCAAAATTCCGCTTTTCAGCAACTTGTCGCAGACGGAACTTGTGCAATTGGTGCAGGAGTTGCCCATTGAGGAGTATGAGGCGGGCGCCTACCTGTTCCGTGCAGGCGATTCAGGGGAAAGCCTGTATGTTGTGATCAGTGGGATTTTGGAGGTGGTTCTGGCTGCCGGTACGGCGGACGAAATGCTGCTTCGTATCTGCGGCCCCGGCGAGTATGTTGGCGAAATGAGCCTGATCATGCCGGAAGGTCAGCGCACGGCCAGTGTGCGCGCCCGCGAAAAAACGCGTCTGTGGATGATGACGCGTACCAAGTTCAATGAAGTGCTGGCTCGCTGGCCTACCCTGGCGTATTCAATGGTGGGTATTCTTAGCCAGCGTTTGGATGCGACCAATGAGGCCTCCTTTCAAGGCCTACAAGAAAAGAACCGCGCCCTGCAAAAAGCATACGATGAGTTGAAGGCAGCCCAGGCGCAACTGGTGGAAAAGGAACGCCTCGAACGCGAACTTCAAGTTGCCGCCGATATCCAATTGAGCATCCTGCCCGATAAGTTACCCGCGCATCCCGGCTATGACTTTGGCGCGCGCATCCTGCCGGCTCGCCGCGTAGGCGGTGATTTTTACGATGTCTTTGAAGTAAGTAATTATCAGGTTGGCGTTCTGATCGGCGACGTGGCCGACAAGGGCGTCCCCTCAGCGCTCTTCATGGCGCGTGCCCATGCACTGATCATGGCCGAGGCGGATGCTGCCCATAATCCCGGTGAAGTGATGGGACTGGTCAACCGCCACATTACTCGGCTGGAGAAATCCACCCAATTTGTCACGGCCTTGTATGGCTTGCTCAATAGGAATACGGGTGAGTTCCTCTATGCCCGTGCGGGTCACGAACCGCCTCTGCTATTGACCCCCGATGGCAAAGTGGAGCGCCTGCCTCATGGCCCCGGTATGTCGCTGGGCATGTGGGACGCCATTACGGTGGATCAACGCAGCGTTCAATTGCAGCCCGGTTCCACGTTGCTCCTGTTCACAGACGGCATGACGGATTGCCGCAATCCTGAAGGTGAATCGTTCGGCCTCGAGCGGATCAAATCCACTTTGAGTGGACTGGCGGGCATGTCCGCCCAGCAGGTGTGCGACCGTTTGTTGGATATGCTGAAGACTTACGAAGGCAGCGCTCCCCAGGATGACGATCTGACTCTGGCGGCGATCCACGTTGCAGAATGATTTACCGCTGTCACTTACTTGTATACCAATACCCTAAATTTTTGCCAGCGCCTGTTCCAAATCCTCCACCAGGTCATCCTTATTCTCAATTCCCACTGAAAGCCGCACCAGGCCGGGATCCACGGCGATCTGTGAGCCGGCTGTGGAGAGGTGGGTCATTGCTGCGGGGACCTCGATCAATGATTCAACGCCTCCCAGCGATTCGGCCAGGGTGAAAATTTTTGTGGCCTCCGCCAGTTTGACAGCCGCCTTGCTTCCACCTTTCATGATGATCGAAACCATCCCACCGCCGCGCTTCATTTGCGCCTGCGCGATTTTTAATTGCGGGTGTGATGGGTGGTGTGGATACATCACTTGAGCTACCTTGGAATGCCCGGACAGGAAATCTGCCAGGGCGGTTGCGTTTTCGGTATGACGGTCCATGCGCAAGGGCAGGGTCTTGATCCCGCGCAGGACGAGGAAGCAGTCCATTGGGCCGGGCACTGCACCGACCGCGTTTTGCAGGAAGGCCAGCCTCTCGTACAGCTCCTGATCTTTTACCACCACTGCGCCGCCGACCACATCCGAGTGGCCGCCAAGATATTTGGTGGTGGAGTGCACGACGATGTCTGCACCCAGCTCGAGCGGGCGTTGAATGTAGGGGGTGGCAAACGTGCTGTCCACCACCAGCAGGGGATGGTTTGGATGGGACTTGACAACTTCGGCCACAGCGCGGATGTCGGTCACGCGCAGGAAGGGATTGGTAGGCGTCTCCAGCCAGACCAGGCGGGTTCGCGGGGTCAACGCGTCAGCCACAGATTCGGCGTCGGTGGTGTCCACAAATTCAAAGTCCAGGCCGAAGCGGCGCAATACCTTGTCAAACAGGCGGAAGGTTCCCCCGTAGACATCGTTCCCGGCCAGCACATGCGCGCGGCTATCCATCAGGCGCAGGACTGTATCCGTGGCGGCCAATCCCGAAGCGAATGCCAATCCATGAGTCCCGCCTTCGAGACTGGACGGGCAGTCTTCCAGCGCCTTGCGGGTCG
>JAKANW010000238.1 GCA_021823555.1 Chloroflexota bacterium | reverse complement strand
GCAACTGGGCTTCATGGTCGCCGCGGTGGGCATGGTCGCTTTTGTGGCGGGTATGTTCCATCTTGTGACGCATGCCTTCTTCAAGGCGCTGCTCTTCCTCTCCGCCGGTTCAGTCATCCTCGGCATGGAGCGTGGACACCATCACCTTGCTCACCACGAAGGACACAAAGGTCACGAGGGCCATCGTGAGGAAGCATTCGATCCCGGCGACATGCGTAACATGGGCGGCCTGCGCAAGACCATGCCGGTCACCTTCTGGCTGTACATGATCGGTACGCTGGCGCTGGCGGGCATCGTCCCCTTTGCCGGCTTCTGGTCAAAGGATGAGATCCTGCTGGATGCCAGCCTGCATTATCCGACCGTTTATTGGCTGCTGGCGATTGCGGCCTTCTTCACCGCCTTCTACATGGGACGCCAGGTCTGGATGGTCTTCTTCGGCGAGGCGCGGCATGAAGCGGCCGCCCACGCGGAAGAAAGCCCCTTGATCATAACTGTTCCGCTAATGGTGTTGGCTTTCCTGGCTACCTTTGGCGGTGGATTTAACCTGCCGTTTGAAGGCTTCCACAACCTGACCACCTGGCTCGGCCACACGCTGGGCGAAGTGGAAGCTCTTCCGCTCAACTTGCAAGTGGCTGGCATTTCCACTGCATTGGCCCTGCTCGCCATCCTCATTTCCTGGTTGATCTATGGACGAAATCCGGTCAAGGCGGGCCAGGCTGATCCGCTCAAGAGACCGCTCGGGCTGATCTTTACCGGTATGGAAAACAAATGGTTTGTGGACGAGGGCTATTGGGCGATGTTTGTGGATCGTTACGTGGATATCGCCCGCTTCCTGGCTGACGCGGTGGATTGGCGCTTCTGGCACGACTGGTTCCACGAGAAAGTCATTGCCGGGACTTATAACTGGATCGCCAATATCGGGCTTAACCATTACGCCGACCAGCGCGGCATTGACGCTTTCGCCAACTGGTTGGGCGCCGCGACCAAATGGTTATCGGCGGCCGCGCGCAAGGTCCAGAACGGATTCGTGCGTTCGTATGCGTTATCCATTTTCTTGGGCGTTGTCCTTATCCTTGGGTATTTGCTTCTGAAATAACTGATGTTATGCACCGTCCCGCAGGTTTACTTCAAAATCAGGCTTGAACTACGGCAACCTGCGGGACGTTCTGCGTAAGGTAAGTGAAATAACTCGTAGAAACGAGGAACGAACATGGAATTTCTTTCGCAACCTTTGACCATCCTGACCTTCTTCCCGTTCGTGGGGGTGCTTGTCCTGCTCTTCACGCCGGGTGATAGGAAGAACATCCTGCGCTGGACGGCGTTGCTGACCACGCTGGTGACCTTCGGCCTGTCCATTTGGGTGCTGACGATGTTCAACGCCTCCAACCCGGACCTGCAGCTGGTCGCCAAATATGACTGGATCACCGTGGCCGGATGGAACATCCAGTACCACCTCGGCGTAGACGGCTTGAGCATCCTGCTCGTCCTGCTGACCACTCTCCTGACCCCGATCTCGATCCTTTCGACCTGGACGGCGGTGGAGGATCGCGTCAAGGACTTCATGATCTTCTTCCTGTTGTTGGAAGTGGGCATGACGGGCGTGTTCTTGGCGCAGGACCTGTTCCTGTTCTACATCTTCTGGGAATTCACCCTCGTCCCGATGTACTTTCTGATCGGCATCTGGGGCGGCCCGCGCCGCATCTATGCCGCGGTAAAGTTCTTCCTGTACACCATGGCTGGCTCCATCCTGATGCTCTTGGCCATCCTGTGGTTGGGCATTTATCAGGGCACCTTCTCTGTGCCCGATATGATTACCAAAGGTGGGATTCCCGGCAACGTGCAGTTTTGGCTCTTCCTGGCCTTCACGGCTGCCTTCGCCATCAAGGTCCCGATGTGGCCGCTGCACTCCTGGCTGCCGGATGCCCACGTGGAAGCGCCTACGGCTGGTTCCGTCATCCTGGCGGGCGTCCTGCTGAAGATGGGTACCTACGGTTTCCTGCGCTTCAACATCCCGCTCTTCCCGCAGGCGACCGTGCAGATGGCTCCGTGGATCGCCCTCTTTGCCACCATCGGCATCATCTATGGCGCGGCGGTCTCGTACGCGCAGGCGGATGTCAAGAAACTGGTCGCGTATTCCTCCGTCAGTCACCTCGGCTTTGTCATGCTCGGCCTGTTTGCCTTGAATGCCCAGGGCGTCTCCGGGGCGATTTTGCAGATGATCAATCACGGTCTCAGCACGGGCGCCTTGTTCCTCCTGGTGGGTATGATCTACGAACAGACCCACACCCGCGAGATCAAAGTCTACGGCGGCCTGTGGAAGATTACGCCCATCTTTGGCTCGATCATGCTGATCGTCTCGCTGTCTTCGATGGGCCTGCCTGGCCTGAATGGCTTCGTCGGTGAGTTCACCATCCTGCTGGGCGCGTTCGGCTCGCAGGCCATCAACAATCCGCTCTATGCGGGCATCTCTGCTGCGGGCGTCATCATGGCCGCCATCTACATCCTGTACATGTTCCAGAAGATGTTCCTCGGCCCCGAAGGTTCCATTGTGGAAGAAGTCAGGAAGCACGGCCACGCGCTGCGCGACCTGAACTGGCGCGAGATCCTGACCGTCGCTCCCTTGCTCATCCTCATCTTCTGGATCGGTCTCTACCCCGCGCCGTTCTTCAATCTCATAGGCCCTGCGGTTGACAAACTAGTGGCCGCACTGCCGTTGCCGTAGCGACGACTTCGTCATTGCTACATCTGGAGCAATCCATGCCCCAACTTCAAGCTCAAGATTTCAATACCATCCTGCCGCTGACCATTCTGGCGGCCTGGACCTGTGTGCTCCTGCTGGTGGACCTCTTCATCCCCAGGGATCGCAAAGGCATCACAGCTTTGCTGGCAGCATTCGGCCTGGCTATCGCCCTCGGCTACACCCTCTCGCAGGTTGGGCGTGAACAGACCGGCTTCAACGGCATGGCCGTGCTGGATGGCTTTTCAACCTTTGTTAACGCTCTCCTGCTGGTCAGCGGCCTGCTCGGCATTGCCCTGGCCTATGGTTACATCCATCGCATGGGCCTCGAGCGCGGCGAATACTATACCCTGCTGCTCTTCAGCGTGACCGGCATGATGTTGATGGCGCAAGCCGCCGATCTTATCATGGTTTTCATCGCTCTTGAATTGCTTTCCATCCCGCTGTATGTTTTGGCCGCCTTCAATCGCACTGAGGCCAGTTCCGAGGAAGCAGGCATCAAATACTTTCTGCTGGGCGCGTTCTCGACCGGATTTGTGGTCTACGGGATCGCCTTGGTCTACGGCGCGACCGGGGCTACATCTCTGAGCGGGATTGTCAAAGCCGTTTCTTCCTCCGGCCCCAATCTGCTCCTGTCCATTGGGGCGGCCCTGCTCCTGGTGGGATTCGGCTTCAAGGTCGCGGCGGTTCCCTTCCACATGTGGACGCCGGATGTATATCAGGGTGCGCCGACCGCCGTGACGGCCTTCATGTCCTCCGGCGCCAAGATCGCCGGCTTTGCGGCCTTGTTACGCGTTTTTGCCACCGCCTTTCCCTCCCTCGCTGTGGACCTGACTCCCATCCTGTGGGCGCTGGCCGCACTGACCATGATCGTCGGCAACCTGATCGCCATCTCGCAAGCCGACATCAAACGCATGTTGGCCTACTCCAGCATTGCCCACGCAGGCTACATCCTGATGGCCTTCGTCCCCTACGGCAACCCGGTTGTGCGAGACGTTTCCATCGCGGCCGGATTGTTCTACCTCGTCTCGTATGTTGTGACCAACTTCGGCGCGTGGGGCGTGGTCATGGCGCTCGAAAAGGCGGAAGGCAAAGGACTAGCCCTGGACGATTACGCCGGCCTCGGTCGCAAGCACCCGGCGCTGGCTGCCGCCATGACGGTCTTCATGCTCTCGCTGGTTGGCTTCCCGCCCACCATCGGATTGGTCGGAAAGTTTTACCTCTTCCGGGCAGTGATCGCGGGCGGCTTTACCGGCCTGGCCATCATCGGCGTGCTGACCTCGCTCATCTCCGCATACTACTACCTGCGCGTGGTGGTCATCATGTACATGCGCGACGGCGAACCCTCCACCACCCGCGAGCCCTGGCTGGATGTGACCACGACGGTTACAGCGCTTGCCGCGGTGATTATTAGCCTCGTCCCGGCGCCCTTATTTGCCTGGGCCAGCGGCGCGGTGTTGAAGTTGTTCTAGTTGGGATCAAGCTTGACAACCAGACCGCCGAGATCTACAGATCCCGGCGGTTGGCTATAAAACTTAGATATTGCAACCTGGCATATAGGCTTCACACAACCAACAGATTTCCGAAGTCTTCAAGACTTCGGAAATCTTATAGAGTTCCTGCCTTCTCTGCTGCATAGGCAGATGGATAGATGGGGTGGAAGCCAAGTTCATTCTGGATTCGTGTTGTATCAACAATTCCTTCCCAGGGATCATCCACAGCAAGGCTATCTGTTTCATTTGAGCTGGTTAAACCGTTGAGCTTTCGAATCTCTGAGATTGGTACCGGCTCATTGTCGGCTACGTTGTAGAGCTTTCCATCTGCCTCCGGTTTGTCCACAGTTAGCATGATTGCCTGGTCAACGTCTGCATGATGAACCATATGCATGCGCTTAGCTGGGGGCCAAGTACGAGTCAAATTCACTGCCTCCGCTAGGTGTGGATCGCCTTCACCGTAAACGAATGCAAGTCGTAGAATACAGAGACCTGCCTCCTGATCGCGGTAAAGTTCTGCAAGTGCTTGTTCAGCGGCTAATTTGCTAACCGGATAGAAATGATCAGGGGAAGGTCGCGGCGAATCATCCTCGCGAGCCGGCCTCCCGTGACCCGGTCCGTAGACCAGGTTGGTGCTAATGTAAACAAACTTTGAAACGCCAGCGCGTTGTGTTGCTTGAGCCAACGCAAGCGTGCCTTCATGGTTAACCGCTTGTGCGTCGGCTTTGGTCGCACCGCGGAAGAATGCGGCCAGATGGATAACAGCATTTATTTCAGCAACGGCCCGTGCCAATGTATGTGGTTGCAATAAATCACCGACTACCGCTTCAGCACCGCTCTCCTGGAAAGGCTTTGCCTGTTCGATGTTGCGTACCAATATACGGACTGCATCACCTCGTTCGAGCAGGCGCTGCACCAGGCGGCTGCCAACTCGCCCTGTGGCCCCAGTTACGAGTAATCTTATATTAAAATCTCTCCTTGCATTAAGTTGTAGAAAGTTCAGATACTACTCGCCGTATTCACCGAGCCTGCTGGAGGCGTTTTACTTTTGCATCAATGATTGCCAGCATGCCCTCCAGCTCTCGAATCCGTCCTTGTACATCGCGCTTGTGCGACTCTAGCAATTCGAGTCTGGCATCCAAAGTAGCTCTTCCCTGGCGGACGAGTGTTGCGTATTCCTGCATGTGGCGGATTGGCATACCGGTTGCACGCAGGCAGTGCAGGAACTTAAGATGCTCAAGATCCGTTTGAGCATATCGGCGGTGACCACCAGCGTTACGGGTGACTGGTTCAAGCAGTCCGACGCGTTCGTAGTAACGCAAGGTGTGTGCGCTCAATCCTGTAAATTCTGATGCTTCTCGAACGGTAAGTGTATCCATGGACACAAGTATAAAACTTGGAGTGCGCTCTAAGTCAAGATCTGAAGTGGTGCGTGTTTGTTTATCGTTAGCGGGCATT
>JAKANW010000237.1 GCA_021823555.1 Chloroflexota bacterium | reverse complement strand
GGCCGCCTCCTATATCTGTTGGGTAAAGACGGGATAATGCTCTCCCGTACGTGTAAAACCAAGCTTCTCGTATAAGGCTAGGGATGTGAAATTATCCCCCTGCGTATTCACGGTCAGATGCGACTTGCCCTGTCGTCTCATCTGCATGATCAGATCGCTGACCAACGCCGCGCCAATCCCGCGGCGTTGCGCATCTGGCCGGACCGACAGGCGGGCGAGGTGGAACCCAAGCGGATTCTCCGTACTGAGCTGGTACCCAACCAGTCCCCCGGCATTCTCCGCCACTGCCGCGTAGACGGCCTGTCCGCGAGCAACCTGGAGCGCGTCCTGTGAATTGCGCCACAGCGGGCCAAAAGCCGCCGCGTCCACCGCGGCCACGGAGGGCAGATCATTGGCCTGCATGCGGCGGATATAAAACGGATAGGGTATTTCATACGGGGAAAAAGGCCGGTCATTCCATTCAAGGAGGGTAATGTTCTGGTGTAGTTCGAACCCATTTTCATAGAGAATCTCTTGAATCCAACCTTGGATCGCAATCACTGCAACTATGGCTCCACCCGCGGCGGCGATTTCGGTACGCGCCGCTTCCCATAACGGCGCCCAGGCTTCGGGTCCGCTGAGAGGCGAAATACAGGCAAACAACCGAACCCAGGCGATGCCTGGCGGGTCCTGCGGGCATGCCAGCGCGGCCTGAATCTGTCCGTGGTCTTCAAGAACCCAATAATGGGGAGAACCAAGCCATTCAAGCGGCGACCGCCAGTCGAGGTGGCGGTGAATATGCCCCGCGACGTACATGAGGTTGGCGATCTGCTGCTGATCCGCTAAGACCGCCGGGCGGACCTGAAGACCGACAACTACCATGGCTTGAGGCGGACGAAAAATTTCAGGATTCGTTCAATAAGGGAGGGGTGTTCTTTGGCTTCGATTGAGCCGACCATGTTGAGGGCTGAACCGACCACTTCGCCGCGTTTGAGGCGGATGGCGGCAGCCGACTTTTTGACCATGGCGCGCATATCGCCTTCCCCAGCCTGCCCGAAGAGTTCGGCAGAACGTTCGTAAGCAGCCAGGGCTTCATCGTTACGCTTGAGCGCTTCGAGCGCCGCCGCCTGGTTGCCAAGCGCCATGGCTTGCCGCTTCAAGTCGTGCGCGTCCGCAAAAACTTCATCGGTGCCGAGGGCGGCATCCAGGGCATCTTGTGGTTTTTTCCCCTGCAGGAGCGCCACGCTGAGGTTGTTCTTCATCTCAGCCGCCATCAAGCCATCGTTGGCGAGGCTGTACCCTTGTGCAGCGCGGCGGAACAGTTCAGCGGCTTGATCGTAGTCGCCGTCCTGATAGGCGCGTTTTCCTTCTTCAGCGAGCCGGGCAGGGTCGTCGTTTGCCATAGGATTTAGAGGGTTATATCCAGCAAGCCTTCGGCTACCGAACGCAGGCGGTCTTTGGACATGTCGCTCAGCTTCATTGCCAGTTCCAGGTACGGGCGGTTGACAGGCTGGCACACAAAGGCCCGCATCTCATCCGGGAGTTCGAGGAATTTTTCCATGGACTTCTGGTCGGTCATCCACTTCCCCACCGGGCCGTTTTTATCAAAGATGTCCTCCACACGGCTGCCCACAGCCTCAAGAACGGCTTCCAATTCAGGGAGCGGGATGGGGCGTTCGCCCAATTCAAAAGATTTCAAGCGGGCGGTGGAAATGCCGGTGGCTTCTGAAACATTTTTAGGTGACAGGTTGGCCTTGTTCCGTTCCTGCCGCAGTAGGGCGCCGATCAAGCGTTGGCGTACAGATACCAGGCGAGGGACATCCAGCGGATCAACCGGCGAAGCGTCATCGGAGATGATCTCGCGTCCCCAGAAATGCCTGATGGGCAACCTCAGGTAATAGACCAGCACTTCCAGCTCAGGCAGGGATGGGGCGCGGCGGCCTTCTTCATAGGCGCGCAGGATGCCACGCGAAACCCCCATGACTTCCGCGCATTCCGCCGGGGTGCGGCGTGCAGCCAAACGCGCGTCGCGCATCAGAACGCCGAGTCTTTTAGTGCGAATGGTGATGTATTTTCGAATATCCATGCTGCCTCGCGCCGGTTGTTGGTTTTGTCAAATTATAGCAGAGAAAGCAGGCTGGCATCTCAACGACGACGGTGACCAGTCGCCTGGGTATCAGTAGCTACCACGCCGAAAATCTCTGGTCCGAGCTTCAATCCTGCAGCCTGGATACGCGATGAGAAGAGCGGGCGAATGCCGGTCGGTTTATGGTCGCCCTCCACTTTTCCATCAACAGTAATGCCTGCCTGCTCAAATTTGAAGACGTCGGTCAACACAACCGTTTCACCTTCCATGCCGGCCACTTCGGTGATCGCAGTAATCTTTCGCGTGCCGTCTTTCATACGCGACTGCTGGACGATCAAATCCACGGCAGATGAAATCTGCTGGCGGACCACCTTCAGCGGAAGTTCCATGCCTGCCATCATGATCATGGTTTCAAGCCGGGAAATGGCGTCCCGCGGCGAGTTGGCATGCAGCGTGGTCAACGAGCCATCATGGCCTGTGTTCATGGCTTGCAGCATATCCAGCGCTTCTCCGCCGCGCACTTCACCGACCACGATCCGGTCAGGACGCATACGCAGGGAATTGCGCACCAGGTCGCGTACAGTCCGCCCGCCATTTCCATCAATGCCAGACTCTTTGGTCTCAAGACGGACGATATGGTCCTGCCGCAACTGTAATTCGGCCGCGTCTTCAATCGTGACAATCCGTTCATCTTCCGGGATGAAATCGGAAAGGACATTGAGCAGGGTGGTCTTGCCGGAACCGGTTCCACCAGAGATGACAGTGTTCAGGCGCGCCGTTACACAGGCGCGCAAAAAATCCGCCATCCCGCGGGTTAGTGAACCATACCCAATCAACTGGTCTATGGAAAGTTTATCCTTGCGGAACTTGCGGATGGTAATGGACGGCCCGTCAATCGCGACCGGTGGTACGACCGCGTTGACACGCGAGCCGTCAGGCAGGCGTGCATCCACCGAGGGATTGTCCGTATCAATCCGGCGCCCAAGCGGTAGGACGATCCGCTCGATGATCCGGATAACGTGAGCGTCATCCTCGAAAGTGATCGGCGTCTTAACCAGATGCCCATTTTTCTCAATGTATATCTTCTTAGGCCCGTTGACCATCACTTCGCTTACGTTCTCATCATCCAGTAAAGGCTGGATCGGGCCATAGCCAAGCAATTCATCGAGCACATCTTTATACAACTGCCCCAGCACATCCTCGGGCATTTTTAGTTTCGTTTGTTCGTAAATGGCCTTAAGGCGTTCCAACACAAAGTCACGGCGGAGATCGGGCGAAAGCGATGCCCCCTCCAGCGAGCGTGAAATGGCATCAATCAAATAATGTTTGAATTTGATCAAATCCGCAGTGGTCAGACGCTTGGCATCTGCGGTTACAGGGGTCGTCATTGTTCGTCAACCTCTTCCGGAATGATCCAGATAACATGAGCACGCCGTACAGCCAGGAAAGGCGCTTGAAATAGAGGTTGGCCATCTGACCCAAGGATACGGGCTTCGGTAACGGCCAGGAAAAGTTCATCACGATCAAGTTCATCCTTGACGCGCTCACCCTGGCGGATATGGATCTTGCCGCGGATCAGGTGCATGGTTGTTTGAATCACCGCATCAACGGCTACCTTGCTGACTATATCGGTAAAGATCTTTCCTTTTTCATCGAATTCAAATGTCACAATTTCTCCTTATGGTGTTCGCAAGCGCCGGGCTGTTTCAACCATTTGGCCCGCGAGTTCCTTGAAAATGATAGTGGTGGTATCTGTGGGATATTTAAGAGTAAAAGGCTGATGTTGGTTGTTCGCCAGTGTAAATGTACCGCCGAGGTACGGAATGGTTGTTTTTATTTCGATCTCGAGGATCTTCTCCGCTTCAGCTTTGGTTAAACCTTCCAAACCAACGGCGCGATTGAGAATGGTAAAGATGGATGAATTCCTTACGCCTTTGGAACGCAGGTAGTCCAATAAAGTCTTACTCAACGATACGGTGCTCGAATCGGTGCTTACGATCAAGGTAATCAGGTCTGCCTGCTGGATCAGAGGCAGGGTAAACTTCGAGAGCGAACGGCCAATATCCACCAAAACATAATCGTAATCCGACTTAATGCCGTTGATGATCTTCTGGGTCTGCCCTACTTGCATGTGAGTGGCGCTCTCTGGGTCCGGAGATCCGGCCAGCAGGTAAAAGCGCCAATTTTCCATCTTGACCAGGTTATTGCGGAAGAATTCAGCATTCATTTGGTCCGGAGGTAAGTCCGCGGCGACGACCACGTTCTGCTCCTCATTATAGCCAACAATCTGCGCGATGGAACCAATCGGCAGCACCAGGTCCACAACGGCCACGTTCACCTCGGGCTGATTCGTACAGATATTCATGGCAAGGTTGGCACATAACGAAGAAGTCCCGATCCCGCCTTTGGCGCTTATGAAAACGATCAGCAAGCCGCCTTTCCCGGCGTCCATGGGCGCGTCACCCAGCAGCCGGCTCACTGCTTCCGGCAAGGCCGAAACTGCCTGGCCCGATTTGATAATGAATTCGTTGAAACCTGCATCCAGGCATGATTTGAGGCGGGTGGCCGTTCTATCGGCGCTCAATGCGATCAAAGGGACATTTGCCGTACGCGGATCCTGCCGCAATTTGGCGGCCAAGTCCTCCCCCTTCAGATCAGGCAGGGTCGGCTCCATGATGATCAGGTCCGGGTGGTCGCGCCATGCCGAGATCAACCCTTCCTTTCCCGAGTCAACCTGGATTATTTCATTCTGCTGATGTTGCAGGGCACGGGCAACAAAATTGCGGCTGGCAACATCAACATCAATGACAAGGATCTTTTTTCCAGCCACCAGGCACCTGCCTCAATCAGGACTCCAACGGAGGCATCAGATACCCCAATCCTGACCGCGTGACAATATGCTTTGGGTTATGAGCATCTTCTTCCAGTTTTTGGCGCAGGCGGGCAATGCTCACCCACAAGATTTCCTTGTCTGTTTTGTATTCAGGCCCCCACACACTGGTGAGCAGTTCTTCAGAAGTCATGATCTTGCCGATATTATGAGCAAACTGGAGCAGGAGGCGATATTCCGTGGCCGAAAGTGACACAGCCTGTTCGCCGCTCCACACCTCCGCACGTGCAAAGTCAATTTTCAAATTATCATGAGTGAAGAAACGCGCCTGTCCCGGTTCGACCGGGATTTGCATACGGCGCAACACGGCGCGGACGCGCGCCAACAATTCCGTGGCCGAGAACGGCTTTACCATGTAATCGTCGGCCCCCAGGTCAAGACCGCGCACCCGATCCTGTTCCTCGCCTTTCGCAGTCAGGATAATAATGGGCACATTCGAGAACTCACGGATTCGCTGGCAGGTGGCAAATCCATCCAGGCGCGGCATCATGACGTCCAGCAGCACCAGGTCAACCGGCTGGGATGAAAACACTTCCAGGGCCTGCAAACCATCTTGAGCAGTAACCACTTCGTAGCCTTCTGTGCGCAGGTTGGCTTCCAGCAAACGCAAATAGCGGGGTTCATCGTCTACGATCAGGATACGTTTGGCCATGTGATTTCTCCTTGAGTAAATCCGTCAAGGCAAAGCTTCGGCGGGCAATTGGATAAAAAAGGTCGTGCCTTCATTCAGGAC
>JAKANW010000236.1 GCA_021823555.1 Chloroflexota bacterium | reverse complement strand
TGGTAAGGGGACTCTCGTTTAAGGCGGTTGCTGACTGATAATCCAAGCCCAATGCCCATCAGAACGCCTATTAAGGCCACTGACCATCCACCAAAAATAAAGGCCAGTAATCCGCCGGTAATACCGAAGGTGATACCCGATCTTATGTTTTGTTGCATAAGAGCACCTCTTAAGCCTTTTCGCCCACCTGCTCACCGAATAAACCGGTGGGGCGCAGGAGCAGGATTAGGACCAGGACCGCAAATACCCACGCTTCAGTCCAGCGGGCATTCAAATAGCCATCGCTGAAAGATGCCAGCAGGCCAATCATGAATCCACCAAACATGGCACCAGTAATATTGCCGATGCCTCCCAGTACCGCGGACGTGAAAGCAAACAAGCCGGCGCGGAATCCCATGAACCACCAAGCGGTGCCGTTATACAAGCCTGCCATCAGACCCGCTGCTCCCGCCATCCCTCCACCGATGAGGAAAGTCGCAGAGATTACCCGGTCAATGTCAATACCCAACATCTTTGCAGCATCACGATTTTGGGCAGTTGCACGCATGGCCTTTCCGAGGGATGTTCTTTGTATGAACAGGCGCAGGCCCATCATCAGGACGGCAGCCAGGACGATCACAAGCAAATCCTTGATGGTGAGTCGCAGTCCCATCCCGCTAGATGCCAGCAGGTTGACATTGAAACCCAACCCCTGAAACAATCGGCTGAGAAGATCCGGGAAGTCCTTCTGCGAGGCGCCGCCTGTCGTACCAAAGGAAGGTACCAGCCACGCCTGTGAAGCCCATATCAATCCCAGATTTTCTAATGTAAATGACATACCAATGGCAGAAATAAGCGGTGCAAGACGCGGGGCATTGCGCAGCCGCCGGTAAGCAAGCCGTTCAATGGTGGCATTTACTATTGCACAGAAGGCAATTGCGACTACCAGAGCAAGTGCGATTCCCCAAATGATATGAACCGGGTCCGTGGTGGTAAGTGTCCCTGTGAGGGACAGAACAGTCAGGGATGAAAAAACCCCAAACATATATACATCACCATGCGCAAAATTAATCAACTCGATGATGCCGTATACCATTGTGTATCCAAGGGCGATAATCGCGAGGATAGCGCCATTGGCAATGCCGACAATGAGGAACTGAACCAACTGACGCGGGTCATTTTGAATTGTTTTTGCAATATTGGGAACATCAAATCCCGCAATGGGGCCTAACAATAGGATAATGTATAACGTCAGTGCGGTGATGAGAATTCGTCTCAGAATGGTTTTAGCCTGCGTGGACATTCTGCTCCTAATGTATCTTCTCGCCTCTCGGGCAGAGAATTAAGGTAGGGGCGGCATCTTTTGCCGCCCCTGTGAACGTACCGGGAAGCTATTTGAACGTGCCTACAGCTGTATAAGCGCCGTTCGTGGCCTGATAGATGGTCATATCGGTCAGTGTAGTATCACCATTCTCGTCGAAGGACCATGTGCCCAATACGCCGTTGAAGTCCTTGATGGCGAACACGGCATCGCGGACAGCCTTGCGGTTGCTCGGATCGCCGCCGGAGGCGCACACGTTTTCGATTGCCTTTAGGAGAACGTTCATGGTCTCGTAACCATAGACAGCGTACGGTTCGGTCAGCTTGCCGTATTTCGCTTCATAGTCTTTGACGAATTGTTGGCCTGCAGGGCCCAGCTTATCGAGCGGAACGCCTGCCACCGAAGCGTAAATGCCTTCGGCAATATCCTTGCCGGCGCCGTCAATCATGGCCTGAGTCTGGATCCCATCCGGGCCCATGAATTTGACCTTGTTGTTGTCGCCCATGATCGCGACCTTATCCTTCAGCAGTTGGGTCGCATTGCTGTCAATGACCATGCCGACGAAGATGGCGTCGGGCGGGTTGCCGTTGTTGATGGTGGAGATCTTGGTCATCAGGGCCTTGTAGTCGGCGGCCTTGGTGTCAATACCTTCATGGCCGAGCACAGTCATGCCCAGCGATTTGGCAGTTGACTCGAATACATCGGCAACGCCCTTGCCGTACAGTTGCTGATCGTCGAGGATATAGACGCTTTTGACGCCGAGCTGCGTGAACATGAAGTTGGCATCAACTTTGCCCTGAACGTCATCAGCTGTAACCACGCGGGTATAGTTGCGGACGCCAGCGGGATAGAACTTATCAGGCTCGCCTGGAGCGCCCTTGCCGGGCTTGGTCAAGCCTGCATAGGTATTTGCCGGGGAAATCATTACCAGTGGGCCGGCCTGATCCAGAATCGGAATGGAAAGGGCGGCGGCGCCAGAGTTGAATGTGCCAAGATAGGCGATAATGGACGGATCGGCCGCGGCTTTGTTGGCATTGGATGTCTCGACGGCGGGATCCCACTGTCCCTGGGCGGCAGAAGCATCATCCCAGGGCTCGTAAGCCAATGTGTACTTGCCGCCGCAGGCTTGATTGTTAGCCTGCGTAAGGCGCAGTTGTTCAGCATTGACGATAGTTTGCGTCTGGGTGAGCGATGAGCCGGTCATCGGCAAACTGGAGACGATCTTCAACGTCTTCGCAGAGCTGCCACCGCCACCACACGCGGTAAGCACCATGCTTGCCACAACCAACATGGAAATCAGAACTAACAAGCGTTTAGACATTTCTTACTCCTCCGAAAAGTTTTGTGAATGAAACTTACCCGTAGAACGGGTATGCCCGACCGTAGCTGACCATGCTTTATGAAGTCACTACCACCTCCTCTTTGGCGAAATTTCTAACAAAGCCTATTTATGAGAAAGCCGGAGATATATCCTGGATACGGAGTCTCTCTCGGCTTGCGACTTTTCTTGTGGAGTATACCCTGTTGATTAAACGCTAAGGATAAGGGAAAGTTACGGAATGGTCAAGAGTAATTGTACAGACTTTCTATTTTTTATCTTGCGGACCATATAACAATTGTTCGCGTACGCGCAGGTCTGTATTGCGGATTTTCATTGCCAGGTCTGCAGCCAGATTGTACATCAATCGAAAACCCAATTGAGGGTACGTCTCACATAGCATGATCAATTTGTCGCGGGGAATGACCAGTAAATGGGTTTCTTTTTGGGTTGCACGGGCGCGGGCGGTGGCAGAGCGCAACCCTTCGTCTACGAGAGCCACTTCCCCGAAGGATTGTCCGCGGCGCAGTGTTGCGATGACGGTATCCTGATGGGCACTGCCGCTGACACTAACCATGGCGGAGTCGATCAGGATATCCACCTCGCCCTGTGTGATGATGTAAAGTTCCTTGCTGCTGCTGTTTTCGGTAAAGATGATTTCCCCCGCGCTAAATACCACTTCCTGGCATAGGTTTGCGACCAACTCCAATTGAGTGGAAGTGAACTGGTAGAAGATATCGCTTTGTTTTAGATACGTGACAAAGGACGACATGAATGTCCTGAGTTTAACATAATCAGGGAGGAAGCGCAACGGTCAATTACGGGTAGGGCTGGTTCAACCAATCCAGTGGATTCACCTGGACGCCGTTAACCCAAACTTCGAAATGAAGGTGCGGTCCTGTCACTCGTCCGGTGTCGCCGATTAAGCCAATCAACTGCCCAGTTTGAACCTGCTCCCCGACGGTGACATCAAATTCCTTTTGGTGATAATAAGCGGTATAAACTCCCCAGCCATGGTCAATGAAAGTCGCGTTTCCACGTACAGTCAGCGGCCCGGCAAAAATCACTGTCCCTGACGCCGCGGCATAAATATCCAAAGGATGGGGATTAAAACAATAACCGTAGTCTATCCCGGAATGGAAATAAATATAATCGCTTCCATTGAACGAGCGGCGAGTTCCAAACCGGTCATAAATGCAGGAGTCTGGCGATTCACCATCTGGTAAGTAGGTCGGTCGAATAAATACTCCCTGCCAATATTTGGTGGGCGTTAAAGGTGAGGTTATAGATTCCACTTGCTTGTCTTCTGGAGCGGTAACGGCAGGGTCAATCAATTCGGACGAAACCGACAATGCCTCTTTTGGAAAATTACCCGAGTTAATGAGCACCATCTGTTCATAAGATTGTTTTGTGCCGTCCGATAGAGTCGCATTGAGCCTGAGTGGGTATACCCCGGGCGTTAGCAGGGCGTGGATTCCTTGCAATGCGACCTGCCGGCCGTCTCCCATTGGAAAGAAATGCAGGGGATAATCTATGAGGGTGCCATCCAGGCTGGTTACATTCTGCGCTGGCTGGACGATGATCTCGCTCGTGCCTCCCTGCTTGAGGGGCAGGGTTGGGATCTCCGCACTGAGAAAGGCCGGGGGCAGGCCCGTTATGGTTTGTCCAGAACTGGTTCCAGGTGCGTATAACGCGTCGCCGGGCAGCCCATCCCAGGTCCCCGCCAGACCGTTTATTTCGCTCAAAGTCCAGGGATCAGTATTGTGCGCGACGGCCAGTTCCAGAAGTGATTCACCCTTGGCCGTGGTCATGCCGGTCATTTGAGGGGCATTGTCCTGCTTGGGGACGATCATCGTAGTGCCAACGTAAAATTCGCTTGGGCTGACGAGGCGATTAAGTTTGAGGAACAAGTCCGGTGAGATTTGTGTGCGGCGAATGAAACTGCGGTAGGAGTCCCCGAAGTTAATGACATCTGTATCCAGTATGCCGGTTACACCCTCCAGACCCGGGATGACGAGC
Organism: Chloroflexota bacterium; assembly: GCA_021823555.1. The sequence continues at coordinate 1,057 of JAKANW010000236.1, read as the reverse complement.
GGTTGGCCGGCGGAAAGCAGGTTTGGGTCGGTAATATTGTTGGCCGCCATCAGGTCGTTCAAGTTTACGTTGAAGCGGGCAGCGATGGCAGAGAGGGTGTCTCCCGGCTGGACAATGTACACTGGCCCCGTTGATTGCGCAGAGACGGGAGTGGATATTAGGAATAGCGAAAACAGTAAAGCGATCAGGAAAAATTTACGCATTCTTGAATTCTACTTTATCACCGACCTCATAATCGCCCCAGTGTTCAGGATGCACTTCAAGAATATAACGGGCTGGCTTTGAAGGGGCATAGGCAGGCCTCCATGATTTGGCGATGACCTTGTCCACTACATTTAGGTCTGAGTTGATCCAGAAGACGGCGATATCGAATGGGACAAAGAACATGTGAATGGATGTGTCGAAGCGCGAGTCGCGGCCCTCGACCAGCAACAGGCCATCATCGTTGTCGAGGCTGGGGCGGAACATCAACCCGCGCAGGCGGCAGGCAAATGAGTCGCAAAGGCCTACCCTGGCCGGGGAGGGGAGGGGGCGGCTGAGATTGTTTACGAGAATGGGACGCGGCATGGTGAAATAAAAACAGGGCGACTTCGTTGGAAGCCGCCCCGCCAGATAGCGGTTTAGGCGACGTTGCGGTTGCTCAGAACCTTCTCCACGCTGTTAAGTAATTCCTGGGGGCTGAATGGTTTGGTGATGTAGTCATCCACCTTCGCAATATGCATTCCAAGTACACGATCAATGTTTTGCGCCCTGGCTGTGACAACGATTACGGGGATGTCGCGAGTTTTTTCGTCCGCTTTCATTTGCTGGTATACTTCCCAACCGTCCATATCGGGCATCATCAAGTCCAGCAAAACCAAGTCGGGAAGATATTCCCGCACCATTCTCAGGCCTTCGGTTCCACCGGATGCGCCTTGAACTTCAAAGCCGCGCCGGCCAAGAATGAGGCGGATCAGGTCGATCATCTCCTGGTCATCTTCAACGCATAAAATGCGTTTGACCAATTTATTGCTCATGGTGCACCTTTCTGACAAGTAAGTTTACCATAAAACGAAAC
>JAKANW010000235.1 GCA_021823555.1 Chloroflexota bacterium | reverse complement strand
AACCAAAGGTGCGAGAGCGGCAGATAGGTGGAACCTTCGAGGAAAGCCACCGCGGTTGCCAGGAGCGCGGCTGCCAGGGGGCCAACTTCCGGGAGTAAGTTAAGCACGCCGGCCATAAAACCAAGCAGGAGCGCACCAGGCAGTCCGATCAATTGCCAGACCACCGCATACATAATAATCAAGATAAAAATCAAGCGGAGCTGGCCGCGCAAATAACCCATCCAGATCTTGCGGATTTCGAGGTACAGCCGATGGAGATCTTCATGTTCATCCGGCGGCGCAAGCTGGATCAACCAACCGCGCAGTTTTTCCCAATCGATCATCAGGTAATAGGTGGCGACCAGAATAACCAGGAACCACAGAAAATTACGTGAGGTTACTTGCAATACCCGCAAGGCATCAGCCGGCTGCGGGACAATGGCGCCGCTAAAGGAAGAACGGATGGCCGGGATCAGAGAGCCAAGATAGATGTTTACATTGCCAATCTGATAAGGAGATTGCAATATTGCCTGCAGGTCGTTCATAGCGCGGTTGAAATCATTTGCCAGTACCTGCATATCGTCGAGAGACGACGGCAAAACCACGAACAGCAATACGGCAATGATCGCCAACGCCATAAAATAAACAACGTTGGCGGCCACTTTCCGCTTGAGCCGCGTATGTGTGACCAGGAAGCTGACAGCCGGGCTGAGGAAAAAAGCCATCAAGCCGGCTGTCACCAGGGGACGAAAAACTTCGCGCACGTACCACAGCGCGGCTGACACGATGATCAGCAAGGAAACCAACACAATATAACGAAACGGAACGTCCCACTGGGCTTTCATAGAATGCGTTTGAGCGCCTCAATTGTAGGCTTGATGACGGGCGCTGCGACCACCGCCTGCATCGCGGCTTTGACATCTTTCAGGCCGCTGCCTGTATTCAACACCAGGACAGGGTCATCGCTTCCGACCACGCCCGAAGCTGCCGCCTTGACCAGACCGGCATACGCGGTCGCCCCAGCCGGTTCCGCAAAGACGCCCATTTGACCGAGTTCCGCAATTGCTTTGAGAATCTCCGAATCCGGGACCGTGATATACGCGCCATTCGTCTCTCGCGCGGCACGGACGGCGCGCACGCCATCGCGCGGCAGGTCCACGGAAATGCTATCGGCTAGTGTAGCGGCAGAGACGGGTATGATCCTTTCGGTATTGGAGTTAAATGCGTTGGCAATCGCGGCGGAGCCTTCGGCCTGCACGCCGATAATGCGCGGCATGCTGGGGGTCCAACCCAGTTCGAGCAAATCCTTGAATCCCTTATGGATGCCGGAGATGATGTTGCCATCGCCAACAGGAATGAAGATGGTCAACGGCGAATGATTATCCAACGGGCTATCCTTCTCGTGCCAGTCGCGATGGACCTCGATCCACCACTCCCAGATCTCAAAGGCAGCCGTCTTTTTGCCCTCGGCAGTGAACGGGTTGTAGCCCGTGTTGCGACAATACCAGCCGAATTCATTGGCGGCTTTGATGGTTAGATCAAAGGCGTCGTCGTAGGTTCCATCCACGAGAATGACTTTCGCACCGAAGATGAGCAGTTGCGCCACTTTGGCAGGCGGCGCAGACTTGGGCGCGAAGATGATCGCCTTCTGCCCAATGGCGGCGGACATGCAGGCCAGCGCGGCGCCTGCATTCCCAGTGGAAGCGGTCACAACGACATCTGCTTTGATTTCCTGCGCACGCGCCATCAAAATGGCAGAAGCGCGGTCTTTGAACGAGGCGCTGGGATTGCGCGACTCGTCCTTGAGCCACAAGTGTTTCAGCCCAAGTTTCTCCGCCAGGCGCGGCAGTTTGAAGACCGGAGTCCAACCTGCCAGGTGGAGAGGCGTCGCTTCGCCCTTTGGCGTATTGACAGGCAGGAGCGGTTCGTAGCGCCAGAGCGAAAAATCGCCGCGGCTGGTGATGTCTTCCAATTGGAATTTCTTCTTGATCGCCTTGTAATCCAGCTCGATATCCAGGTTGCCGCCATCTTTTGGGCAAGTGTACGTGACCTGACCGGGCAGGTATTCGGTCCCACACAACGAACAGCGATAGCCAGTGAATTTTTGCATAGTTACCCTTTTCTCGGCTTGATTTTACCCGATAGATGGCTTGATACAAAAAGGACTCTCAGGCTTGAAACCTTGAGAGTCCTTTTTACTTCTACTTCATAACTATTTGTCTCCCCTCTCCCAAATCTCCCGTGCAATCAATTCCTGATCCACTGGCAACTTGTCGATCCGAACTCCCACGGCGTTGAAGATGGCATTCGTAATCGCAGGCGTGGTGGGAATACTGCAAATCTCGCCGATGCCTTTCGCACCGTAAGGACCTTCGGCAGTGGGATGTTCCACGATAATGGATGTAATTTCCGGCGTGAGCATAATGCCGGGGACGCGGTAACGCGCAAGATGATCGGTGACAACATAACCGTCTTCGACGATGAATTCTTCGGTGAGACAATTGCCGAGGCCCATCATCACGCCGCCTTCGACCTGTCCCTGCAAACCGAGCGGGTTGACCGCCATGCCCACATCATTGGCAGAGATGACCTTCAGGACGCGTACCTCGCCCGTCACCTTGTTGACTTCCACTTCGGCAGCTTGCGCGGCGAAGGAAAACGCGAAGTGCATGTCGCCGCCTTCACCGAGCGGCATAGTCTTGGGCGCTTCGTATTCGTAGCGGACGCGCGGCTGCTGTCCCATGGCTTTCATTTCTTTACAAATTTCTGCGTAGGTCAGCGAATGTCCGTTGACATGGACAATGCCGTTCTCGAAGCGAATCCGCTCGGGGCGAACATCATATTTCTCGGCCATCGTGGCGGTGATCTCATCGCGCAGAGTCCTGGCGGCATACCGCGAGGCGTTGCCTGTGACGAAGGTCTGGCGTGAGGCAGTGGTCGGACCACCGTTGGGAGCCAGGTCGGTGTCCATGACCAGCACGCTGACCTTCTCCGGTGCGACAGCCATTTCCTCCGCCACGATCAAACGCATGACAGTGACGAGTCCCTGCCCGAGTTCGGCTGCGGAACTGCGGACTTCAAAGGTGCCGTCCTCGTAGAGTTCCACATCCGCGCCAGAGATGTCGGGGGCGCCGCCGCCGAGGCCGGTATTCTTATAGGCGGCAGCAAAGCCCCAGGCGCGCACCCTCATCCCCGGCCCTTCCCCCAAAGGGGGAAGAGAGTCCCCCTCTCCCTTCGGGAGAGGGGTTAGAGGTGAGGGAACAACTGTCGGCTTGAAAGGATGCGGGCTATGCTTCCGCATTTCCGCATCCACTTTGTCAATACATTCCATCAAACCAACCGACTCGCGTAATTCCTGTCCCGTGTTGGTAATGCTTCCAACGTGGAGCGAGTTCATGCGGCGCAGTTCGACGGGATCGAGATTCAATTTCTCGGCCAGCATGTCCATCATGGACTCGACCGCAAACGCAGATTGCGTGACGCCAAAACCACGGAACGCGCCCGCAGGCGGGTTGTTGGTGTACATGGCGTAGCAATCGGCGCGCACGTTCGGGATGTCATATGGACCCGCCGAGTGCGTGGTGGCGCGCGTCATCACCTTTTCGCCGAGCGACGCATACGCGCCCGTGTCGCCATAGAGTTCGGTCTCCGCCGCGGCAAGACGGCCGTTTTTCTTTGCACCGATCTTGACGCGGATTTGCGTGGCGTGACGTTTGGGATGTACGAGCAAACTTTCGTGACGATCAAACAGTAATTTCACGGGGCGCTGCGTGACGTTCGCCAGCATCGCCACATGGATCTGCCCCATCACGTCTTCCTTGCCGCCGAAGCCGCCGCCCATCAACTGCCCCACAATGCGCACGCGCTCTTCGGGCCAGCCCATCACACGCGCCACCTGCGTTCGATCTTGATATGGAATTTGCGAGCCAACATAAATTTCCATGCGACCATTCGACAACGGCACGCCGATGCTGCATTCAGGTTCGATAAAGGCGTGGTCCGTGATGGGGGTGTGGAAAGTGTGTTCAAGGATCACATCCGCATCGGCAAAGCCCTTCTTCATGTCGCCTTTGCGGACTTTGATGTGCTTGAGCAGATTTCCCTTTTCGTGGATTTGCGGGACTCCCTCCTGGCGCGCCTGCACAGGATTTGTGATCACGGGCTGGAGGTCGAACTCCGCTTCAATCTGACCGATAGCCTGCTCCGCGATTTCGAGCGTTTCCGCGGCGACGATTGCTACCGCGTCCCCCACGTAACGGACGCGTTCCCCGATACCGACCATCACGGGCCAATCGTAAATGACCAGTCCATGATTGTGCTCGGCGGGGATGTCTTCGGCCGTTAAAACGGCTACTACGCCTGGGAGAGCTTTTGCTTTGGAAATATCGAGTTTCTTCAAGAAGCCATGCGGAATCATAGCCCGCCTGGCTTTGGCGTACAACATGCCGTCGAATACAAGGTCATCGGTGTAGATGGCTTTGCCTGTGACCTTTTCCACAGCATCAGGACGTAAATGAGAATGACCAACTGTTTTATGAGTGTAAATAGAATCGGGAATGTTCGGCTTTTTGACAGATTTACCCGTTCTCAAAGATTCGGCAGCTGCAAGAATTGCATTTTCAATGGAAGGATAGCCCGCGCAACGGCAAAGTGTATCTTTCAAGGCAAAACGAATCTCGTCGCTGTTTGGATTTGGGTTGCGCTTGAGCAACGCATACGCAGTCATGACCTGGCCAGGGATGCAGAATCCGCACTGGACCGCGCCGTGTTCAACGAAGGCTTCCTGAAGAGGGTGGAGTCTCTCCCTCACCCCTTGCCCCTCTCCCGCTGGGAGAGGGGTTGGGGTGAGGGTGGAAGCAAGTCCTTCAATCGTCAAAATCGTCTTGCCGTCCGCGCGCTCGGCGGGGTAGATGCACGAAACCACCGGCTCACCATCTACGAGGATGGTACACGCGCCGCACTCGGCTTCGTCACAGCCGATTTTTGTGCCTGTGAGGCGTAGTCTTTGGCGGAGAAGAGCGGAGAGGGTTTCACCTGGGATGGGTTCAATGGTGTGTTTGGTGCCGTTAACGGTAAGTGAGATTTGATCGTTCATGATTTCCTCTATAAATGGAGTCAAAAGTCTCCTGACTTTTGATATCCAACGACGGGAGTCGTTGGACTCCATCGTTCAGTAGTTAGCTCGCTCTTAACCACGCGGTATCCAACACATCCTTGAACAAGCCACTGACGATATGCCTGCGATAATCCGCGCTGGCGCGGCGGGCGCTGGAGCGGAATCCGACCTGGGCGAGGAGGGCTTCGAGCGCGGCGTTGACGGTCTCGTCGTTCATGGGCTTGCCCGTCATGAATTTTTCGGCTTCGGTGGCGCGCCACGGAGTAGGCGCGCCTGGGCCGACGGCGATACGGATTTGTCTCACCTTATCGTCGGCGCGTTCAAGCCAGATGGCCAGGTTGATGATCGGCAAAGCCACTCCCTGCGGACGCATGATGCGTTTGAAGGAGGAGGAGACCCTAAAGGTCTCAGAAACCTTTAGGGTCTGAATGTAGAAACCGACGATGAGTTCTTCGCCCTGTTTGATGGCTGATTTGCCCGGGCCGAGGAAGAGGGATGCGAATGGCATACGAAGTTTGGTTACCGCGTCGCCGCCGGGGACGGCGGCTGGAGCAGCTATGCCAGCAATTTCAACTTGCACGTCGAGGGCGGTCAGGGCGATGGTCCCATCTGCGGCGGGAA
>JAKANW010000234.1 GCA_021823555.1 Chloroflexota bacterium | reverse complement strand
AAGCCCTGGCCTGGTTCATGTTCGATGACGAGGACGCGCTGGTGCGCATCGACATGTCGGAGTACCGTGAACAGCACACTGTCTCGCGCCTGTTTGGGGCGCCTCCGGGATATATTGGTTACGAGGAAGGTGGGCAATTGACCGAAGCGGTCCGCCGTCGCCCGTATCGTGTGCTGCTCTTCGATGAGATTGAGAAGGCTCATCCTGAAGTTTGGAATGCTCTCCTGCAAATCCTGGACGATGGCCGCATGACCGATGGTCAGGGCAATGTAGTGGACTTCCGCAATACAGTCATCATCATGACCTCCAACCTGGGCACGGAATACGTGCGCAAAGGTGGAACGCTTGGGTTCGTGAGCAAGACCGAAACCAACGAGGAACGTGAGTCCAAGGATAAGATTGAGAAGGCGCTCAAGGGCGCGTTCCGACCCGAATTCCTTAACCGCATCGACGATATCATCATGTTCTCGCCGCTTTCGGTGGAAGACATGGAGAGGATCGTGGATCTGCAATTGAAGGAGATCCAAGAGCGATTGAGCGAGCATAACATTACCGTTCAGCTTTCGGAAGCAGCGCGCGGCTGGCTGGCGAAGGAAGGCTACGATCCTGCTTTTGGCGCACGTCCGTTGCGCCGCGCCCTGCAAAAATATGTCGAGAGTCCGCTTTCGATGAAATTGCTCGGCGGCGAGTTCCCCGGCGGTGCAACTGTGATGGTGGATGTGGACGAGAAGAAGAACGTGCTCACATTCACCGCAGGGGAGGCGGTTGCGCCTCGCAAACGGGCACGTCAACGCGCCGACGCGTAACACGAGCAAGTAAAAGAGGCCGAGATGGACAGCAGTTCCATCTCGGCCTCTTTTTTTTCATCCCCCACTGCACAATTTAATGAAAAGCGTGCAAATCGTTGTATAATGAGTTTGCGTTTTTGTAAGGTCGGTCGTTTTCTACGCATTGTTGCGGAGGAACGTACATGGCTTTGAGGGACATGTTTCGTTTGCGCCAGAAAGGGGGACGGGTTTGACTTTGGATTGACCATCCATTTATACGCAGGAAACCTCCTGCTTCGTTCCATATAAGCTCAATACAAATCGACCTGGAGGGGTCAAATGAAAATAACAACCACTTCGCGAGTGGTGGCGATCTTCGTTACGCTCGCGCTTATTCTTTCTACCTTCACGGTGACCGGCTCTGCCGCACCAGCCACCTCGGTAACCTTCGCAATTCTTCATACCAATGACTTCCACGGACAGTTGGAAGCCTCCAATGCCGACCCTATGAAGGCCAGCAACCCTGGCATGGCGCGTGTCGCTAATGTAATCAACACCGTGCGCACCGCCAAGGGGACTGCGAATGTCCTGCTAGTAGATGTCGGTGATGAAATGCAAGGAAGCTTGCTTTCGAACCTGGGTGATGGTACACCCACTGGGAAAGGCTTTCCGACCATCGCAACCTACAATGCGCTGAGCTACCAAGTTGCAACCTTTGGCAATCACGAATTCGACTGGGGACAGGACAATCTTGCAGCCCGCACATTGCAGGCCGCTTTCCCGTATGTGACCGCCAATATCGTAAAAAATGATACGGGGAACTGCGGCACTGCCGGTTGGGAGAAACCGGATTTCGCAGATGCACCGTATCAAATCTTGGAAGTCGGCGCGGCGCCCAATATTGTCAAAGTGGCCTTCATTGGCGTGACTACCACAGAAACACCAACGATCACGATTGCCACTGCCACGGCAGGCTTGTGCTTTAAGGATCCTGCCACATCTATCCTGCATTATTACGACCAGATGAAGTCTGACGGTGCGGATGTCATCGTGGTGCTGAGTCATCTGGGCTATCTTGATGGCGGCTATGGCTACGGCATTCCGGTATATGGCGACCAGACTCTCGCTACCAAGTTGAACGCGGCTGGCAAACCGGTCAACCTGATCCTCGGCGGCCACAGCCACACCAACCTGACCACAGCCACGACCGTTGGCTCAACCAAAGTGGTACAGGCCTATTACAATGGGCGCAACGTTGGCGAGGCGGATGTCACCGTCACGCCCACCGGCGATGTATCCGTGAACTGGAAGGTCTATTCTTGGAAGATTCCGACTGCCCCAGCTACCACTCCTTTCGGCTGGAAGATGTACGAAAATGGGGTTATGAGCGATTTTCTGGATGCGACCCAAGATACTGCTATTAATACTCTGATCACTGGTTTCGCCAGCGACCCTGCCTACCTGGCTATCGTCAATCAGCCCATTGGCTATTCCGCCGTGGATCTGCCGCGCAATGGCGGAACGCTGGACAACATGATGGGCAACTTTGTCGATGATGCTATCTACAACTACCTGAATACCGATGGCGAACCAGCAAACGACATCGACATTTTCTTCAACAATGCCGGCGGCATCCGCACAGATTGGTGCTGGAGCGGAACAGCCTGGACCACGAGCGGATGCACGCTTGGCCTGCATGATCCTGCCTTGTTGAACTATGGCAACATGTTCACCATCCTGCCGTTTGGCAATGCCACAATTGTCGGCGACATGACTGGAGCACAGATCCAAATGATGCTCGATCATGCGCCGCAGGTGAGCAATGGCGTCATTCAACCGTCTGGGCTCAAGTTCAAGTATTACGCTTACAAGGATGCCAATCCTGGCCCACAGCCCTTCGCCTGGGGCACATTCGATGTCACGGTCTACAACAAGGGTACTCACACATGGGAACCGCTCGACATGACCAAAACCTACAAGGTCGGCACGAACGAATTCCTGGCTCCGGCAGGCGGCGATGGTTACAACGGCTTCAAGTACATGACCAACATCACCTACTGGGGTGATATGCTCAACGCCGTCGATGCCTATGTCACGGCCACTTATGGCGACGCGGCTCATGCCTATATGGGACCCAACAATGATGGGACGCTTGATGATCGTATCATCCGCGACGGCACAGATGTCATGGGTAGCGGTTCCATCATCCCGATCACCATCCTCCATAATAATGACTCACATGGCAACCTGGCAAAAGGCACGTATGTCGGCTATACCCAGTTAGCCAGCGTGATCAAACAGGAGAAACTGCACAACCCAAGCCGCACCATCCTGCTTAACGCCGGTGACCAAATCCAGGGCGACTCAATGATGTACTACTTCAAGTCTGCCCCGCTGGGGTATGCCAGTGATCTGACGCCGCTGCCGCTGGCGCTGCAAACCCACCCAATGATGGCAGTCATGAACTCGTTGGGCTATGATGCAATGACCCTTGGCAATCATGAGTTCAACTTTGGCAAAGATATCTTCACCGCCATCTTCAAACAGGCTAACTTCCATCTCTTGGGCGCCAACGTTGCCGACGATGGCAGTTATGGCTTGTCTCAAGTGGGGCCTGGTGCAGAAGGCGTCCAGCCGTATTTCCTCAAGACGGTTGATGGGATCAAGGTTGCCATTGTTGGCATTACTAACCATCGTGTTCCGAATTACGAGCTGCCTAGCAATATTGTCGGCCTAACTTTCAGCGACCCGATCGTGACTGCCCAGACACAAGCGGATAACCTGCGCGCTGGAAACGATGTTGTCCTTGCTCTGACCCACATTGGCTTTACCGAAGATCCAAAGAGTGTGGAAGTGGACAAGAATGTTGACACTAATATGGCAATGGCTGTCAGCGGTTTAGACGCCATTATTGGCAGCCACAGTCACACCAGCCCGGTCACCGGTTTTGGCGCTTACAAATTCCTGCCGACCATCGTTGGCGGGCCGAATAATACGCCTGTGCTTATTACCCAGGCCTATCGCTATAACAATTATCTGGGCGAAGTGATCATCGGCGTGCGCGCCAAGGCTGGCGGTGGATACGAAGTGGTCAGTCGCACGGGGCAGTACATTGCCATCGTCAATTCGCCTACGGCTACACCGGAAGATGCCGATACCAAGGCCATCGTCGATCCGTATGTGACACAGCTAAATTTCTACAATAATCAGATCGTCGGCCAAACCACTGTTCCGATTGACACACTCCAGGCCTTCACCCAAGAGACCAATGGCGCCAACCTCCAAGCTGACGCGGCTGTGTATGAGTTGGAAAAGCACGGCATTGACGTGGACTTCCATCTCTCTGGCGCCATGACGAATAAAGCCGTGGCTACCGCAGGACCGTATCCGTTTACGCTGAAAGTCTCGGACATGTTCACGCTCATGCCTTATGAGAATTCACTGGTGGTCATGAGAATGAACGGCCCGCAGCTCAAGGCAGTGTTGGAACGCGCCTATCGCAACTACTATTACTACAAATATGTTCCCGGCTACGGCGGTTACTCCTACTACACCACCTGCATGATTGACGTTAACTCGATTGGCAAGATCACTTACAATGATTTGTATCCTGCGGCGTACGACCCAACGAAACAGTACGTTGTCTCGCTGGAAGTTGATGGACATGCAATTGACTTCACCGATGCCGGCACCTATTACAAAGTCTCCACGGTCAACTATCTAGCCGCCGGTTCCTGCAACTTCAATGATGGCGGCGTCACCCTCTGGCCGTTGAGCCAGATCGAGAATGACACACAGTACTACGTGCGCGACGCGGTGATTAATTACATCACTGCTCAGGGCATGGTCTCGCCCGCCATTGAGGGCCGCCTTAACTTCATCACCGATACGATGCCGCCAGTTATCAACATTGTTGCCCCCGAGGCAAAGGTCTATCAGAACGCCGGGAAGTTGACCCTCAACTTCACCGTCACGGATGACATCGCGGGAGTCAAGTGGGTGGACGCCGCGTTGGATGGCAACGAAGTCGCGAATGGACAGACGATCAACCTGTACCTGCTCGCGGCGGGCAGCACGCATACACTGAACATCACCGCCATGGACAAGGCATACAACGAAGCCAACGCCTCGGTCACCTTCACAGTGGAAACGTCGATCCAAAGCATGATGTCTGCTGTGACGAGCCTCTACAAAGATGGTCAGATCAAGGCAGATGTTTACAAAGGTCTGATGGACAAGCTCCAGGCCGCGGCGAAGAATAAGAATCATACTGCCGTCATCAACCTGCTAAACGCTTTCATCAGCCAGGTGAAGGCGCAAAGCGGGAAGGGCATCACATCCAGCGCTGCCACTCTGTTAATCAACGATGCACAGTGGTTGATTGCCCATCTCAAGTAACGGATGCCGCGCATCCTTACCCTGTCCCCTCTCCCATCGAGAGAGGGGACAGGGATGAGGGCTAAAAAATGCGTACATTTTAAGTCGGGACGAGGGCAGATTTAGGAATCCGCCCTCGTCGCCGTCTCGTCTGCGAATGAAAAAGTTGCGCATCAGTTCATCCTGGGACGCAACTTTTTTGATCGAACAACGACTGTCTGTTCGATTTCCTAATCCTTGATTTAGCCAAGTGCAGTATCATGGGGCGACTTTGAAACCCAAGGAGTAATCATGGAACCCCAATCTGGAACTCCATCTCGAACGAAAGCGATTCTGGTTGGCATTGCTTTGACGGTGGGCGTGCTCTGCGCCTGCGCTTTGATCGTGGCCGCAGGCGGTGTGCTGGTCTATGAACGTGTAACGCAAACGATTTCCACCCAAATCCCCAATCTCAATCCTTTCCCGGCCGTGACCCTTGAACCTGCCACGCCCGCGCCGCAGCCGACCTTGTCGCGTCCCTCCACAGATTCGATTTCTTCCGATACCATGGCCGCGCTCGATCAAGCGATTGTGCC
>JAKANW010000233.1 GCA_021823555.1 Chloroflexota bacterium | reverse complement strand
CACCACCATGCGGCTGCTGGTCGGGGCGTTATTGCCGACCTCGGGCCAAATCCACATTTGTGGTTTTGACATGCTGCGCCAGCCGGAAGAAGGCCGTTCGCAGATCGGGTATCTCTCCCAGCGTTTCTCGTTGTATGAAGACTTGAGTGTCCTCGAGAACATCCGTTTTTTTGCCGAAGTGCGCGGACTTTCCTCCAAAGAGTGGCTGCCGCGTTCCATGGAGATCCTCGAGTTTGTTGGCCTTGCCAGCTTCAAGGATCGCCGCGCCGGGCAACTCTCCGGCGGTATGAAGCAGAAGCTCGGTCTGGCCTCCGCCCTCGTGACGCGTCCGCGCCTGCTTTTGCTGGACGAACCTACCACAGGCGTGGACCCTGTCACGCGCCAGGATTTCTGGCAGTTGGTGATTAAACTGGTATCCACCCCCCTCCATCTCCCCTCAAATTCGGAGAATTTTGGGGAAGAGAAAGAGGGGGGTGGGGTAAGCGTTCTCATCTCCACTCCCTATATGGATGAAGCCTCCCGCTGTCATCGCATCGGCTTTATGAAGGCAGGCCGCATTATCGCTGAGGATACGCCCGGCAATTTGCGCGCCCGACTGTCCAACCGCGTCCTCGAATTGCGCGGCGAACCGCTCCCGCTCATGCGTCACATTGCGCATCAGGATGTGGACGTGGAAGACGTGGCTGCTTTTGGCGACCGCCTGCACCTGCGTGTACGGGAGGAAACAGCCGAGATTGTGATCGCTCGCCTGCCAGAAGAAATCAGCGCGGCGGGCGGCAAGGTGACCGAACTGCGCTCCATCCCACCGGCGCTTGAAGATGTATTTATCGCCCTCTCGGAGACCAACCATGACTGAACCTGTCATCACCGTCGAAAACCTGACCCGGCGATTTGGCAACTTCGTGGCCGTGGACCACATCAATTTCACGGTAGACGCGGGGGAAGTGGTTGGCTATCTTGGCCCAAACGGTTCCGGCAAAACCACCACCATTCGCATGTTGCTGGGTCTGCTGCGGCCCAGCGAAGGCAAAGCCACTGTCCTTGGGTATGATGTCCTCAAGCAAAGCGAAGAAGTTCGCATTCGGGCGGGGTATATGTCGCAGAAGTTTGCCCTGTATGACGACCTGACCACGCTGGAGAATATCACCTTTTACGGAGGCGTCTACGGGATCACGGACAAAGCCCGCATTGCGCGGACGTTGGAGCTGGTCGGCCTGACCGGGCATGAATCCACCCTGACGCGTTCCCTCTCTTCCGGATGGCGGCAGCGGCTGGCGCTTGGCATTGCCCTCGTCCACGAGCCGAAGCTGCTCTTTCTGGATGAGCCGACCTCCGGGGTGGACCCGTCTGCCCGCCGAGTCTTCTGGGACCTCATCTACGAACTGGCTGCGGGCGGCGTGACGATCCTGGTCTCCACGCACTACATGGATGAAGCCGAATATTGCGAACGCGTGGGAATTATGCGCGACGGCAAACTGCTGGCTATGGATACCCCCACTAATTTAAAGAAAACCATTGTTCAGGGAGATGTATGGGAGATCTATGCCCGGCCCCTGGAGCGCGGTCTGGAGAAATTGTCGTCCGTGGAAGGAGTGGGCCGAGTCGGGTTGGCGGGGGACCATTTACGCACGATCAGCCAGGGGGTCCGGCCTGAAGCGTTGAAAGGAGTGTTGACGGATGCCGGGGTGGAAGTCGAAAAGATCGAGCGTGGCGAGCCTACTCTGGAGGATGTCTTCTTATCCCTTGCGCGATAGAAAAATAAAGAGACTGCCACCCGACGAGTGACAGTCTCTTTGTTTACTGTGTGATTGTTTCCTGTGGGATGATGAGCGCCATAATCAGGTAGGCCAGCACAATACCAAAGTGCAGGCCGATGAAAAAGCCCAGCACGAACAGCAGGCGCACGACAGTGGGATCAAGGTTGAAGTAATTGCCCAGCCCGGCGCAGACACCTGCGATCATGCGGTTGTTGAGGCTGCGGGTCAGTTGTTTTTGAGCTGTCTCAGTCATGGTGAACTCCTTTGTGTTTTCTATCTCGGTATACGCAGGCCGGGAAGATTAAGTTGCAGTGCAAAAAGGGGTTCCTTTATTTTTGTTTGCGGCTCTCGACGAAGTTGGCGATGGCGGCGTACAGCAAAAACACGCCGATCAGGATAAAGAATACAGCTTGCAATCCAAGGAAGCGCAGTTGCATGGCTCCAAAGCCTGCGAACAACATACCCACCAGTCCGTAGAAGATCGTATTGCGCAAGTAGGCTGAACTGACGCGTTGCGCCTGCAAAATGCTGCGCGCCGTCAATTGCTCCAGCGCGTGGACTTGTCCTTCATGGCGGCCTTTGCAAGCCAGCACATCATCACCCGGCCTGAGCGTAGTCGAAGGCACGAGCGCGGCGCAATCGGCGCACAGTCCGCGTTGACAGTGTTTGCAGTTTCCAACGGCAGGGCGGGACGGATGATAAAAACACATCATAAGAGACACCTGAAGGTTTTGTTACAACCCGGTTTAAAGGCGCCTCCCGCAGAGATTCCTGCGGGAGGGACTCCACACCAAAGCAACCAGGAGGAAAACAGGCCATGGCAAAGCCTGGTTCCAAAAGTGATTAGGCGTAGTATACCAAATAAAGAGAGCGTGCGCGTTGTTTATTCTCCAATCATCTGCAAGATTAATTCCCTTTTACGCGGCTTATTATCGAAATCCACGTAGATGATCTGTTGCCATGCGCCCAGGGTCAAACGCCCGTTCATGAAGGGGATGGTCAAGGATGGGCCAAGCAAGCTGGCGCGTATGTGGCTGTGACCGTTGCCATCGCCCCAGCGCGCGTTGTGCGCGTATTCGCGGTTCGATGGAATGATCTCGTCGAACAGTCTTTTCAAATCGCTCAATGCGCCTGACTCGTATTCGATGGTGGTTATGCCGCTGGTAGAGGAGGGACAGAAGATCGTCACCGCGCCGTCTTTGAGTCCGCTTTGGGCGACGCGGCTGGCGACTTGATCGGTGATGTCGTGAATGTCGGCGTTACCGTGGGTGGTGAGGGAAAGAGAGATGGTTTTTACTGGCATGGTTAATTCCAAATGTCATTGCTTCGTCGGCATCCTTCGACTGCGCTGCGCTCAGGACGCCGTCTCGCAACGGCATCACGGAATTATATCTTCTCTATCGGATGCCTCAATACCGTTTTGAGTTTTGCAGGGTCCGTCTTGCGCGGGTCGCCGAGATAGATCTCGTGATGCTTGCCGCCGAGGCCGACCCGGTCTTGGTAGCCGTTTGCAGTTATAAATTCTTTCATGTGTTCGATGGTGGCGGGTTCGGTGGCGTAAGGCCCAATGTGCATGACTTGCGCGCACAGTCCCTCTTCAAAACATTCCAGTTGTAATTTCGACAGGGCAGGGCTGTCCCCGCGCTTCTTGCGAACTTGTTCGAGTCCCTCCGCGAAAATATCCTTCGTGATGACATCAGGCTGCATCATCATCAATGTGTAAAACCAATTGTCCTTGATGGTGATGTCGAAGACGCCGTCCTCCACCCACCACAATCCTTCCAGCGCCATGACGGGATAATCAATTGTATTCGTCTTGCGTTTCTTGAGCATGAATTTGAGCGTGTAGGATATGCCGTACAAAGCCTGCGTCGCTTCCTGGAAGGCGGGCGAGTTGCCGGGTTCAAATCCTTTTTCGATGGCGCCGTGGATCATGGCAAATTGGAAGCGGGGGATTTGGACGATCTCCACTTTTTTGGCAGACGGTTGGTAGAACACTTTCAGGTCTTTTTTCAGATCAAGGGTTTTCATACTGGATTCCTTTCCTTACTTGTGGCTCTCCAGGAAAGCCTTTACGATGGATACGAATTGTTCCGGTTGTTCTTCAAAAGAGAAGTGGTCAGCGTTGTCAATGACCATGAACTGGGCGTTTGGGAATGTGTCCGAATACATGCGGCTGGCGGCTTCACTTTGGAGGTCATTTTTTCCATGAATGACCAGCACAGGGACGTTAACATTTTTCAACGCAGGACGATAGTCGTGCCGCTGCCCCATGCTGATGTACGCGGCCCATACCATCCAGCCGCCGGGTTTTCCCTGAGGGGACAGGGGTATTTTGACCACCTGTTGGTAATATTTCCCGAATTGTTCATTCATCGCGACCAGGTCAGCTTCGGATTTGCCGAAGATGGAATTGAAATCCATGTAGTCTTTCATGAACTGGTCGTACTCGGCCTGTTGGTCAATCGGTAACTTTGTGCGCACGCTGGCGAACAGGTCGCTGTCAGCACCAGGTTGTGGCATGACCAGCGTGTTGGCCGGCGAGACCAGGATCAACGCTTCGACATATTCGGGAAATTCCGCTGCATAAAGCGACGCCAGGAATCCGCCCCATGAATGTCCGATGATGATTAGCTTGTCATCGCCCAGAATTTGTCGGATGCGCTCGATGTCTGCGATTTGCGCGCCCAGCCCAAGGGTCCGTTCGAGCGTTGTCATGTTTTGGTATACATTCGTTGAGTTGAAGCGGTCAAATGGGCGGGTGGATTCGCCGCAGCCGCGCTGGTCATAGTAATGGAAGCGGAATTCACTGTTCAGCGGTTTCAGTCCGCTCATGGGTTGGAGAAAGGGCATACCAGGCCCGCCATGTATCACCAAGACATTGCGCCCTTTTCCTGCCGAGAAGTGAGCCAATTCAATCCTCGGTTCAACCAGCCATATTTCAGAATCGGCTGGCTGGGTGGGCGGGGTGAGCGGCGCGCTTAGATTTTTCTCCGCGCGCACCATGCCCGGTTGATATAACGGTTGCATGGACATATACCAAAATCCTCCTGCTATAAGTGCGATCACAAGCAGGAGCGCTCCCAATGAGACAAAAAGAATTTTGCGTTTCATGGCTTTCCTTTCGAGTTGGATGGCTCACGTTGCGTTCGCTCTTTTCAAAATGCGTAGAGCGAACAATGTCAGTCCTCGGGATGGAATTTTCTTTTGACCGAAGTCCCAATCTTTCCACGCCGTCCAAACGGATTCGGGGATGAACCGCCCATCTTCATCTGCTTTGGATTCGACAACATTCAACATTTCCTTGGAGCGTTTATCTTCCCCTGCCCATTTGAAATGACTCAACACCTCCAGCGCGTGCAGGATGTCATACCAGAACAACGGCACTTTGAGTTTGCGGAAGTCCGTGCCCATGAAGAACATGTACGGATGGCGTTCCTTGCTTTCATCCCAAAGGGTTAGCAGAGTTTCCACCCCAATTTTTGCGGACTTGCTCTCCTGCAACTCAGGCATATGCGCCAGCACTTTCAACATTGCCAGCGTTGCGAAAGGACAGGGATCATCCTTGCGCCCGGGGCCGCGAAATTTTCCCAACTCCGGCGAGACCGCGCAGGGCCAACCATTTTCGCGGACTAGTCCATCCAGATGCTCGATTGCGGACTGAATGCGCCTATCTTCACCTAATCCCATCTGGATCAACGAGGAGAGCACAACCGGCGCATCACACAATGCCCACGACCATTCATCCTTCCCGCTGCCGCCAAAATGTATTGGGATGTTCATCAGAACCTGGAACGGTCCCTGTTTGGATTGATGCTTCATAACTTTTTGAGTAATTTTTTTCGCGGGCGGGTCGCTGACGCGTAATCCCAGGTCCGCGATGAAAGACAATTTGTGAAAAGGCTGGCCGGCAGGCTTGTGGCTATTGAGCACGGCGCCGGGCCAATCCGACAATTCGGTGAGCAA
>JAKANW010000232.1 GCA_021823555.1 Chloroflexota bacterium | reverse complement strand
AAGGTTTTCATCGCCAATGGTTATTACGATCTCGGCACGCCTTATTTCGCGACGGAGTACACCTTCAATCATCTTGGCCTGCACGAGTCCCTGCGCGATAATGTCAGCATGGGTTACTATGAGGCCGGCCACATGATGTATATTCACCTGCCCTCGCTCGAAGCCCTGAAACGCGACCTGGTCGAGTTCATCCATAGCGCCATGCCGTAGAAACAAGAACAAACCACTTGTTCATCCAGCAGTTAAACTGCTGGATGAACTATTTAACAGGGTAAAATCAGACCACTTCCTTTACATGGTTTTTGAGATGACAGCTACCTCCTCCACAATCGATTGGCCGCGTGTTGCCCGCCTGTTGCTCACATCCCGCTTGCTCGACGAACTCGAAGAGCGCGAACTTGCCCCGGCGGGCAAAGTCCCTTACCAATTTTCGGCCAAAGGCCACGAACTCTCGCAAATCCTACTTGCCCTGCAATTGACTCATCCGCACGACGCCGCGACGGTCTACTATCGCTCGCGTCCCTTCATGCTTGCCGCGGGACTCACTGTTCAAGAAGCCGTCGCGGCTGGCATGTCAAAATCCGGTTCTCCGTCCGAAGGCCGCGACGTGGGTGTGGTGTTTTCGCACAAGCCTTTTGCTTCTGCGCCCCCTTTCCTGGCAGGGAAGGGGGCGGGGAGGGTAGGTGGTCCCACCATCCTCCCATCCTCCGGCGACGTGGGCACACAATACACACCTGCCGCGGGGTGGGCGCAGGCCATTCAATATCACTGCGACGCGCTCGGCGAAAGGGATTGGGATCGAGCCATTGCCGTGGCGCACGGCGGTGAAGGCTCGGTGGCGGCCAACGGATTTTGGGCGGCGCTTAACATCGCCTCCACGCGCAAAATCCCGATGCTCTTCTTCATCGAAGACAACGCCTTCGCCATTTCCGTCCGTTCGAGTTTGCAAACCCCCGGCGCGGACCTTTCCGCCAACCTGCGCGGCTTCAAGAATCTGTGCATTATCGACGGTGACGGTTTTGATCCAGAAGACGTGCCGCAAAAGATCGCGGAAGCGGTTGCCAATGTGCGCGCCGGAAACGGTCCCTGCCTGCTGCATCTGCGCGTGCCGCGCCTCATGGGTCACACCTTCATTGACGACCAGTCATATAAAACTGAAACCGAAAAACAAGATGACCGGGAGCGCGATCCTCTCGCCCGCTTGAAAAAATTCCTGCCTGACCTGGATTGGGCAACCCTCGAACGTGACGTGGCCGCCGAAGTCCGCTCCGCCGTGGACGAGGTCGCTGCGTGGCCGGACCCCGAGCCGGATTCTGCTACCCGACATGTGTTCGCATCTGTAGGGGCGATCCTTCCCATGGATGCGCAGACAACGAACGCCAACCCTGATGGGTCGCCCCAACGCCTCAACCTGATCGACGCGGTGCGACGCACGCTCGAAGTCGAGATGACGCGCGACCCGCGCGTGATCGTCTTTGGCGAGGACGTGGGTGCGAAGGGCGGCGTCCACGGTGCGACGGCGCACATGCAGGAGAAGTTCGGCGACGCCCGCGTGTTTGACACGTCACTTTCCGAGGAAGGCATCCTCGGCAGCGCGGTGGGTATGGCAATCGCCGGACTGCACCCCGTGCCGGAAATTCAATTCCGCAAATACGCTGACCCGGCGACCGAACAAATTAATGATCTCGGAACCATCCGCTGGCGCACGGCGGGAAAATTTTCCGCGCCGGTGGTGATTCGCATCCCGGTCGGGTTCAGCAAAAAGATCGGCGACCCGTGGCATTCCGTCACCGGCGAGGCGATTTACGCGCACACCATCGGGCTGCGGCTGGCATTTCCGTCCAACGCGGCCGACGCAGTGGGATTGCTCCGCACCGCGCTGCGCGGCGACGATCCGACTATTTTCTTTGAGCACCGCGCCCTGCTCGACACTGCTGTTGCGCGCCGGCCCTATCCCGGCGACGAGTATATAATTCCATTTGGTCAGGCCGCCGCACTTGCGGAAGGCGACGCGTTGACCGTGGTCACTTGGGGGGCGATGACGCATCGGGTGGCTGAGGCCGCTCAGGGTCACGCGGGACGCGTGGAGATTCTTGATTTGCGGACGATCATTCCGTGGGACAAACCGCGCGTGCTCGAGTCGGTGCGCAAGACCGGCAAGTGTCTGGTTGTGCATGAAGATGGAATCACGGGCGGGTTTGGCGCGGAGATCATGGCAACCATCGCCGAAGAGGCCTTTACCGACTTGGACGCGCCCTTGGCAAGATTGGCTGTTCCAAACGTTCCTATCCCTTATAATATCGGTTTGATGAATGCGGTGCTGCCACAGGTCGCGGACATTGAACGGAAAATTCAATCCATGCTCGAATTTTGAAAAAGGAGAATGAAATGAAAGAAACTGAAGAGAAAGATCTCATCTTCCACTCGGAAGACGCCGTATCGCGCCTTGTTATGTGGGCTAACATTATCGCCTATGTGATTTTGGCTTTTGCCTTGATCGGTTTTCTGTATGACGGGTATTCCATTGTTTCCAATTGGTCGCAGGTGTTGGCGAGCCTGCCATCTAACCCGATCGAGCGCACTGCCATTTTCATTTCCAAAGTTTTCATGAACCCAATGGTGGGGGTATTCTATTTCCTGGTTCTGCGCGGCCTGGCCCAGTTGCTCAATATTGGGCGTGACTTGTATTACCAATCTGCCGAAGAAGCCGAAGAAGAAACCCCGGCCGCTTAGTTCGCCATGCACCTCGACGATCTGGAATACGCTCGCACCATCGACCGGCAGAATATGCTGGCGGAGATCGAGGATCTTCCCGATCAATTCTCGCGCGCTTATGCAATGGGTATTAAGACTTCGGAAGTCTCTCAGACTTCCGAAGTCTCGCGCGTGGTCATCGCTGGCATGGGCGGCTCGGCTATCGGTGCGGATCTGCTGGCCGCATATGTCGCGGCCAGCTGCCCTGTGCCGGTCGTTATCCATCGTGATTACGGTTTGCCAGGCTTCGCCCGCGGCCCGGAGACGTTGGTCATTTGCTCCTCGCATTCAGGCAACACGGAAGAGACACTGGACGCGTTCGAGGCTGCCCGCAAGAATGACTGCCGCATCATCGTGGTTTGCACGGGCGGGGAACTGTTGAAACGCGCGGCGGACGCGAACATGCCCGTGTTGACCTTCGCACATGACGGCCAGCCGCGCGCCGCGGTGGGCTACTCGTTCGGACTCCTGCTGGCCTGTTTCGTCCGCCTGGGCTTGATCCCCGATCAGGCTGACCTGGTGCCTGGCACGGTGACCGAGATGAAACGCTTGCAGGAACAATTCCGTGCGGAGGTGCCCACCGTTCAGAATCCCGCCAAACGGTACGCAGGTCAATTGGTGGGACGCTGGGTAACGGTCTTTGGTTCGGGCTTGCTGGCTCCGGTGGCGCGCCGCTTCAAGACACAGATCAACGAGAACACCAAGGCCGCGGCCAACTTCGAGGTCATCCCCGAAGCGGATCACAACACACTGGCTGGAACCGCCTTGCCGCAGGAAGTTCTCGCGCCGCGCACAATGAACCTGTTCTTGCGCGCTCCCTCAGACCATCCACGCGACCGTTTGCGCATGGACTTGACCAAGCAGGCCTTCATGCTCGAAGGTATGAACACCGACTTCCTCGATGCACGTGGCAACACTCCGCTCGCTCACATGTGGACAATGATCTTGACCGGCGATTACATCTCGTATTATCTCGCCATTGCTTATGGCGTGGATCCAACCCCCATCCCGGCATTGCAGAATTTCAAGGAAACTTTGAAGGGAAGTAAATAACTGATGTTACGCACCCTCATCCCCAGCCCTTCCCCCGAAAGGGGAAGAGAGTCCCCTCTCCCTTTGGGAGAGGGTTAGGGTGAGGAAAAATACGAGCTTTCGAGCAAAAGTGCGTAACATCTGTAAATAAAAAAACTACAGTGGGTCTTTGGCGGGCATGCCTGGCTTGCGCGGATATTTCGGCGGTGTGGCGTGGGTCTTGTCCACCAGCACGAGATAACGCTCCTCCACCACGCCGGGCAGGGTCACTTCGGTGATCTGGCGAAATTGTCCCCCCAATAGCTTCATGGCTTTTTCAGCGGACTGCGCTTCGGCCGGTCCGCTTTCGCCTTTTTGGGCCAGCATTGTGCCGCCGACCTTGACCAGCGGCAGCAGGTATTCGCTCAGCACGTTCAGCCCGGCGACCGCGCGCGCCACGGCCCAGTCGTATTGCTCGCGGTGACGTGGATTCTGTCCCACCGTTTCGGCGCGGGCGTTGATGATTTCCACGCCGTCCAGCTTCAGCACTTCCACAATGTGCTGGCAGAAGGCGGCCTTTTTCCCGACCGACTCGACCAAGGTCACCTGCATGGAGGGATAGAGAATTTTGAGGGGAATGCCCGGGAAGCCGGCGCCCGTCCCAACGTCAATGAGACGCGAGGGCGGGTTGGCTTTCCAGGCTAGAACACAGGAGAACGAATCCAAAAAGTGCTTGGTGCGAATTCCCTCTGAATCACGGATGGCGGTCAGATTGAAGCGCTGGTTCCACGTCATCAATTCTTTTTCGTACGTGACCAGGGCGAGTACTTGCCGACCGGTGAGGTGAACATTGAATAATGTCCGCGCGTCCTGGATGAGTTTTTCCATTGGAGAAAATTATACCCCACCCCAACCCACCCCAAAATCCGTGTCCGCAGGATTTTGGGGTGGGAGCAAAAACCCCTCTCCCAAGTTGGGGAGAGGGGCAGAGGATGATGGTCTATTCCTTCGTTTCTTCCTTGACGCCAGCCTGGGCCTTGCGCTTGCGCCTCCAATTGCGGATGCCGCGCACGATCAGCCAGATGGGCAGACCGAAGACGATCAGGATGGTCAGCAGTTTGGGAATGAAGTTCAGCACGAACTGGATCAGGAAGTCCACGAAATCCTGCCAGAAGTAGATCAGGTTCTGGATGGCGTCGCGGGCCACACCGGCGGGTTTCCAACCGGCGATCTCAAGCGGCTGGATGGTTGCTTCGGCCAGCAGGTGGATGTTGATGGCGGAGGTGGCGGAGGTTTGCTCGAGGTATTTCATCTGGCCCTTGATCTGCTCGATCTGTCCGCGCACGGAGACCAACTGGTTATAGACGTTGAGCACGTCTTCCGTCTTTTGCGCCTGCTTCATGATGTCTTGTAATTGCGATTCGGCGGCCTGGAGGTTGGTGAGCTGTGACTGGAGGTCAACGTACTGGCTGGTCACATCTTGTCCGCTGACGTTCTCGCTCTGCACCTCGACCGCTCCAGCTTTGATCTGCGCTAGGGCGTTGTCTAATTTGTCCGCCGGGACGCGGATCGACATATTCACTTCGGGCACCTTACTGCCGTTTGGTGCGTAGGATTGGTACAGGTTTGAAGACACCACATATCCGCCCATGTCTGCCGCCATGTTGGAAATGTCGGTCAGCGATTGGTTGGGGTCCTTGACCACAATGGTCAGTTCGGCGTTCTTGACGACCATGCGTTCCTGCGCGGCGGCCTCCGCGTTCAGTTCCTTATCCGTCATGCCTGTCCCACCGTTGGCGGCGCGGGCCGATTCCAGTGCGGGCGCGGCCATGGTGGGCATGGCCGCGGGCAACTCCATTGGCGCAGACGCCCCATCGCCCATCCCGTAGGATTGGTTTGTCTTGGCCGTCTCGGAATTGCGTGCGGCCAGGCTTCCACAGCCGGTCAGAATCACGGCCG
>JAKANW010000231.1 GCA_021823555.1 Chloroflexota bacterium | reverse complement strand
GCGAGTTGCCGT
Organism: Chloroflexota bacterium; assembly: GCA_021823555.1. Next base: position 5,718 of record JAKANW010000231.1, on the reverse strand, counting down.
CAAGCTCAATGCGGTAACCAATAATCTGGCTGTGAAAGCCATAACTTGAGTCGTTGCCAAGGATGCGGATTAATGAGCCGGGCGCCAGGATGGTTCCTGCGATCATAGATTGCGCATTACCGTTGAGGACCACGTCCTTGTGGTTGTCAATGGGCAGGTATAACAGCAATCCCTTGAGCGGACCACCGTTGGGCGCATCGAGTTGAATGGTGGCGCCGCCATCAAAGTGGACCGAGCCATGTTCTACGTAGAGAACTACGTTACTGCCGCGCAATGTGGTGTTGCCGTTGATGCGCACGTCGCCATTGATGCAGTAGACGCCGCTTTCTAGGTCCGTCACGCCTTTTGGCGGAAAATCGTCATCCCAGTTACCGGCGGTCATGTGAGTTCCGTTGAGAGATACCTCGGCTTGGGCCTTGCCGCAGGCTGGTTTGGGCAACACGAATGGGGGCGGGTAGGAAAGGGGCGATGCACCAGTGCTGGGTTTGAAGGGCTGTCCAGCGCCAAACTCTTTGGTTGCGAGACCCTGGTTGGCTGTACCGATATAGAGCAGACGCTTGATCAGGTCAACCTTCTGGATGGACGCACCGCCTACAACATTGACGGGGCTTTTGTCCATTACTACCAAACTGCCCGAGCCTTGCTGGACGAAGGCGCAGGACCGGTTATTTGAGTTGACGTACAAGCCGCCGCCATCCAGCGCTAGGGTGGCCTCTCCATGTAGCCAGAAGGATGGGCTGTTCGTGCAATTGCTGGTGGGCGCCAGGCTGACCACGGCGGATCCATACACCATTTGGCCCCATTGGGATGGTTTCGTGCGGGCCACCGCTTCCACAGTATTTGTGATTTGGTCGATCGTAACCACCCGGCCAAAGTAGGTGGGGAGGTGGGATGTGACCACCACCTGCAGGTATTCCGGGTTGTTTTTGTACGGACCGCTGATGGGCGGGATGTGAACGTCCACCTTATTTTGCTTGCCGTCGTTGTTATACCCGTTTTGTTTTGCAACGGTCAACGCAGCGGAGGTGGCGTTTTCTCCCCGGGCTTTTGCCAACGCGGCCGCCAGCGCGGCGGAGTCGGCGGCGTTTTGCGCCTGGCGGCGGTCCGCGAAGGATCTGCCCCCATCCACCACCAGGCCGGTAATGGCAATCATGCCAATCAAGGCGACCACGATCAGCACAATGGCTTGGCCGCGTTCGGAGCGATGCGTGTAAATGGAGGCAGGTTTGTTATTCATTGTACCAACTCAATTTGTGGCGGGATCGGGGCCCAATACTGGTTGCCCGCATTGTAGTTAATCTTCATGGTCGTGGTCCCTGAAATATTCACCGTGTTGCCGATGACTTGACAATCCAGCCCTTCGGGTGAGCCGGTCCCATTAACGTCAATCTCGGATGACGGTGCAAGGATCGAACCGGTAAATGTGGAGCTTGAATTGCCATCGATTTTTACTGTGGCGTGATTGGATTCAGGAAGGAATAACAAGAGCCCGGCATAGGGACCGGTGGTTGGCGCACTCAGTTTAATGTTGGCGCCGCCGTTCCAAGTTACATTTCCGGTTCGGACCACGATGACTACGTGTTCGCCGGTCAGGGTATCGTTGCCATTCAAGGTGAAGTCGCCTTGATTGATGCAATAGATGCCTGAATCCAGGTTGGTCACACCAGCAGGTGGAAATTTATTGCCGCTGTAGTTGCCCGGACTCATGGTGCTGCCGTTCACCTGTGCGTTAACGTCGCATTTGGGGTCGGGATATACAATGCTGGGCAGGGGAGGCTGGTCGCGTAAAATGCAACTGCTTGGAATATTGAGCGCGCCGTTGGCGTATTGAATGCCGCCCACGGCTTGCAAGCAGGGTGCGGTCAATTGGGCAGAGCTGCTGTTGTTGAAGAAGGCCGCGTCGGCGCAGGCTGAATTGGAGTAGAGCCCGCCGCCGGTGATAATCGCATCCGCGTTCCCCTGATAAAAGATCGCCTTGCAGTCGTTCGGTTCCAAACCGACAATGGCATTGCCATTGGCCATGGGTCTGGTAATCGGAGGCTTGGCACGCGCAATGGCTTGAACTTTGTTGGTGATCTGGCTGATACCTATGACGCGCCCGAAGTATGTTTTAATCGTCGCGGTAATAATGACCTGTACATATTGGCTGTTGCCAACATAAGCATTGCCGCTGCCTGGAACGCTAATCGGAGGGCTGTAAACCTCCACGTTGACATCCGGGCTGCTGGAGCTGGCGCCCGCGTCGCTGTCATTGTAGTTGTTGCTAGCGGCGCGGGTCAAGGCAGCGGCATCATACGTGGCTACGTCGCCGCCGCGCGCCTTGGAAAGGGCGGCGGCAATCGCCGAGGTATCCGCCGCGTTTTGGGCGCGGCGCCGTTCGGCATAGACGTTTCCGCCATCAATGGCCAACGCAGTCATTCCGATCAAGCCGATGATCGCGAAGACGATCAGGATCAGCGCCTGACCTCGCTCTGTGCGATGTTGTGGTGCTTTCATAATTCTTCCATCCTTCTGTTGTTGGGTCTACGGGCAGACAGGCGTGAGAATGGTGTCTGTGACTGCCGCACGTAGTTGAATGTGATCAGAACCGATGATTGCTCCAACAAAAGGCATGGAAATGGGATAAGGATAGGCAAGGGTGACGGTGATGCCGCTTCCCTCACAACCGGCAGGTGTAGTTTTTACTTGGACAGTCATGGATGGATAGATCTTGGCAATGATGCCATTGGCCCCAGCGGCATCTTGGATGCGACTGCAGATGTTGGCGATGTCCGCATTGGGACAGGTGTATGTTCCGCCTGTGGGAGGGTTGGGAGGGTTCATGGACCCGTACAATGCGCCTTCTTGGGCGGCGTCGCGCATGGCGATGTAATGGAAGAGACCGATGCCAAAATCCACGGCGCCGGCCAAAAGGATCAGCATGGCTGTCAGGCTGATGGCAAACTCCACCAGGCTTTGACCCTGTTCGGATTTGGATGAGAAGGATTGCGTTTTCATTGTTTCAATTGACTCCCATTTGAGGTGTCAAGCACAGGGCAATCCGGCTCGGCAAAGTTGACCAGAATTTGTTCGCTTCCGTCCACTTTGTAGTTCTTGTTGAAGGACAAAACAAGCAACTTGCTGGAACCGGGGCTGATTGAAACATCGCCAGTGAACACGGTGACAACGGCGGGTGAACCGCTGAGCGAGCCGCTCCAAACGGATCCGCCAAAGAAGATATCAGTAAGGGCCTGTCCGGCAGGGGAGAGGTTATCAAAGTAGATTTGAAATTCCGAGACGTGAATGGTAGTGGACAGGCTGTCATTGAAAACGGTCACACTATAGGATGGGTCGGTTTTCAGCGCGCTGTGTTTCACATTGCAAGGGAAGGGAGTGCCTGTCTCCGTGGGGGTGTTGGTCGCTGTACCGGTATTGGTCGCTGTGCCGGTATTGGTCGGCGTGGGTGTGATGCTGGGGGTGAAGGTAATCGTGGGTGTAAGGGTAATGGTGGGTGTGAAAGTGATGGTCGCTGTATTGGTGGGAGTGTTAGTGAATTCCGGTGTGTTTGTTGGCGTCGCCGTTGGCGTGAGGGTGGGAGTAAATGTGCTGGTGGGTTGACCGCCCCACGTCTGCGGCGCGGCGGTGATTTCCACAGAGACGGTTACCAGAATGGTGCGTGCGCTGGTGGAAGTAATGGTGAATGGTTTTATTGGAAGGATATTTAGAATGGGCGAATATTGCGTGCTGACCGTAATGCGGACGCGGTCCGTGTTTCCGGCCGAAGGGACAAAGGTGGGATCGTAATCGGTTCCCACTGCACAATAATTTGTTTGGTTCCTTCCCTCGCCTTGATCATGTTGGATCACAATATCCGAGTCTTGGAGCGGATTGATGAAGGCCGATTGTTTGGCCGCGTTGCGCATTCCCAGGCAGTCCTGGTAACGGGGAATCCCTCCGCTCACATTCACGCCGGTGGTCGAACCATAACGCGCCGCGGAGCGAGCCGAGGTCACCACACTGCTATAAATGAAGAGCAGGCGGCCCACCTCGATCAATCCGTAAACGACCAACAGGAGAATGGGTAAAACCAGCGCAAATTCCACCATGGCCTGCGCTGGCGTCTTTTTCGTTCGAAAGAGTCTAATCTTCATGATACAGGGTTCCCAACTTTAGTGTAGGCACAGACATTTAATCGACCAATCCTACTTCGGTACTAAAAACACCATCAATTTTGGAAGGTATAGAATTAAGAAGGCGCTGATGATGAAAAAAGGACCGAACGGAATAAAAACCATCCAGGCGTTTTCTTGATAGCGTCTGGTGACGAAAAACCCGAGCATGATCAAGCCGCTGATCACGCCTCCGAGCAGCACACCGAACAAAATGCCAAACCAGATTACCGGCCAGCCGATCATGAAACCGAGGATGGTGGAGAGGATCACATCGCCGGCGCCCAGTGCATCTTCGTCGTCTGCTTCCAGGCCGGCGGCCTGCATCCGGCGCGCCCGTATCTTGGTGAAGAGCACGCCGAACAGGTAGAACAGGTACATGATTACGAAACCGGCTAGGCCGCCCAGCAGGGTGGATTGCCAGCCCTGGCGCAGGAGACCAACTCCAAGTCCGAGCAACGCGCCGAACATGCTGGTGGGATGCAGAATCAAGCGATGTTCTAAGTCTATAATTAAGACGGTTGTGAAGTACAAAAGTAACAAGTATCCAAACACAAATCCGATTCGAGGCGGGGGGAAGAACCAAATGTAAATATTGATGGCGAGAAATAACAGATGGACGATCCAGGCCCGCACCGAGCGCACTTTTCCACAGGCGCGGCAACGGCGAAGCAGGAAGTGGTCCTGCCATGAAAGGGTTGCCTCGCAATGGATACAGGCCGGTTGGCTTAGTCGCCTGGTCATCGGCAGGACATCGGCCAGATAATTCACAACCCAGCCGCCTGCCAGGCCTGTGATCAGTGAAATGACTATACCAACAATCACGGCGTCATTATAGTCGAATTTTTCATGCATCATAAAATGGTGTAAGTGACTTGTAATGTTATAACCCAAACTTCAAATCTGTTAAAATAGTGGCGAATTCACAGGAGAACCCATGGAAAAATTTATCATCGAAGGGGGCACGCCTCTGCGGGGTGAAGTTACACCCGGAGGCAACAAAAATGCCGCCCTGCCTTTATTGGCAGCCTGTCTGTTGACCGAGGAACCGGTCACTTTGCACAATGTCCCGCAAATTCGCGACGTGAACGACATGCGGCAATTGATCGAAAGTCTGGGTGCCAGCGTGGAGGAACTGGGCGGAAATTCCTGGCGTATCACTGCGCGGACCCTCCGGCCGGCGGACCTCGACCCGAATCTTTGCCGCCGCATTCGCGCCTCCATCCTGCTGGCTGGTCCCATGACCGCCCGCGCCGGTGAGATTCGCCTCTCGCCTCCCGGCGGAGACGTGATCGGCCGCCGCCGTTTGGACACCCACATCCTTTCGCTGCAGGCGCTTGGCGCACAGGTCACCTATGACCGCTCGTTGGAATTTCACGCCGCCGGTTTGCATGGCGCGGATATTCTTTTGGATGAAGCCAGCGTCACCGCCACCGAAAACGCCATCATGGCCGCTGTCACAGCCAAAGGCTCGACCTTGATCCGCAACGCGGCCTCCGAGCCGCACATCCAGGAGTTGTGCCATTTTCTCAACCAGCTGGGCGCACACATCCACGACATTGGCTCGAAT
>JAKANW010000230.1 GCA_021823555.1 Chloroflexota bacterium | reverse complement strand
CAATACCGGATAAGACAGCGGCTACGATACGATGGCTGTCCCCTGGCCGGTCTTCTTCAACACCAACGCGGGCGCGGCCATCCACGGGGTTTTCTGGCACAACGATTTTGGCGTGAGACGTTCTCATGGTTGCGTAAACGTCTCGCCGGAGGATGCCAAGTGGATTTTCCGCTGGACAGCCCCGGCCCTTACCCTGGATCAGAGCGAAATCAGATTGGAATGGCCGAACGTCGGCGGCGGTTACAGCACTACGGTAAATGTAAAAGATGCCTACGCGCCTGCGTAACAATAAAGTAACCAACAGGGACGCGTCCCTGAATCTTTGCTGGTAAGGTAACTGCTACATGGATATATCTCAAATTACTCTTGGCCTGGCGTTTCTGGCTGGTATGGCTTCTTTCCTTTCCCCCTGTGTTTTCTCGCTTGTCCCGGCTTATGTCGGTTATCTGGGTGGGCGGGCAGCCGGCGGGGAAAATAGTGCTTCCAATCGCTGGGTCACTTTCAGCCATGGCCTGGCTTTTGTGCTTGGTTTCAGTCTTGTGTTTGTAGGGCTGGGCGTGGCTGCCTCGGCGGCCGGTCACTTCCTGTTTGACCTGCGTTTCTGGCTGGCCAAGATCGGGGGCATGGTGGTCATCGTCTTTGGTTTGCACATGATCGGCGTTCTGCGCATTCCCTTCCTTGAATACGATACGCGTGTCACCACTGCTCCTGACCCCAAATGGGGGTATCTCTCTTCCGCCCTGATGGGTGTGTTTTTCTCGGCGGGCTGGTCCCCTTGTGTTGGCCCCGTGCTCGGCGCCATCCTGACGGTGGCCATAAATGGCGGTTCCATTTCACTCGGTGCTTCTCTTCTGACTGCCTATTCGGCCGGCCTGGCCATCCCGTTTCTTGTAGCTGCTTTGGGGATTGGCTGGGTTTCAGCCATCCTGCGCAAATACGGCAAGGTTATGCGTTATGTGGAAATTGTCATGGGCGTGCTGCTCGTGATCGTTGGGATCATGTTGTTCACAGGTGTGTTCGAACTGATCGCCCAACGAGCCCAGTTCTTCTGGTTTGATTTCGGTATCTAACCATTAGTGGTTTGGAGAATAAATTGCTTAACGTTACCCTTTACACCCGAAAAAATTGTAAATTATGCGATGAAGTACAGGCGGATCTGGACGCCCTGCAGGCCATATATCCACACCGCTTGGTGGCGGTGGATATTGACTCGGATTCTTCCCTTAAAGAAAAGTATGGGGAAATCATCCCGGTTGTCGAGGTAGGGCCATACAGCTTGAAGGCGCCCATCACACGCCAGTCGCTGGAGATGACTCTGGGAGCGGCGGGTGATCGTCGGTCTCAGTTGGAGCAGGTGGGTGGGGATGCCTACGAAGGCCGTGTTCGCCGCGGCCAAACCCTGACTAGGTCGGACAAGGTCTATTTCTGGGTTTCCCAGCACTATATGCTTCTCCTGAATCTCGTCATGCTCCTGTACGTTGGGTTGCCTTTTGCGGCGCCGACTTTGATGGAATTGGGTGATACCGGGGTTGCGCGCGTTATTTACACCATGTACAGCCCGCTCTGTCACCAGTTCGGATTCCGTTCGTTCTTCTTGTTCGGGGAACAACCTTATTATCCATTGCCTGAAGCAAATGTTCCCAATGTCAAAACCTTCGAGCAAGTCACAGGCATTCAAGGCTTAAGTGACCCAACCAGTTATTCGCGCCTCGAAGCGCGCCAATTTATTGGGAATAGCACGCTTGGCTATAAGGTTGCCGTGTGCGAACGCGACATCGCCATCTATGGAGCTATGCTGCTCTTTGGCCTGATCTTCAGTCTCACGGGCCGCCGCTTACCGCCCCTGCATTGGATGCTGTGGCTTTTGATTGGTCTGGGCCCCATCGGCCTCGACGGTTTCTCCCAGCTCTTCAGCCAGTTCAACTGGCCCTGGCTGGCGACCTACCTTCCATATCGCGAAAGCACGCCCTTCTTGCGTGTGTTCACCGGCGCGCTGTTTGGTTTCATGACTGCTTGGTTTGCTTATCCTTACATTGAAGAGTCAATGAAAGAGACGCGCCAGTTCTTCCTGAAAAAATTCGCCGTCGTCCAGGCTTCCAGATAATGCCCTTTTTTGAGAATAACGGCATTCGTTATTACACTTTCGATATTTTCCCTCGCTCCGTCCTCCACGGTGTGGTTACGCGTCAGGGTGGGATCAGTCCCGCGCCCTGGGAATCGCTCAATGTCGGTGGGACGGTGGGGGATGAACGGATGCGCGTGCGTGAGAACCGCACTCGCAGTTTTGCCGCCTTTGGACGGGAACTCGCTTCCATCTTTGATGTTTGGCAGGTCCACAGCACAGACGTTGTCTACGCTGACGCGCCGATTGATCCCAATACCGATCTGACCCAGGCCGACATCATCTTCACCAACCGTCCCGAAGTGACCCTGTACATGCGTTTTGCAGATTGCGTCCCGCTGTTATTCCATGATCCCCATAAGGGAGTGGTTGGCCTTGCTCACGCGGGTTGGCTGGGGTCGGTACGCGGCGCAGGTCGCGCCGCGGTCGAAGCCATGCGGTCACATTATGGTTCGAAACCGGAAAACATCCTGGCTGCCATCGGCCCCTCGATTGGACCTGACCACTACGAGATCGGCCCGGATGTGAGCGTGAAGGTACAGGATGCTTTCGGCGCGCAGGCCGAGCGCCTGTTGGAGCGGCGCGATGGCCGCGTCTACTTTGACTTGTGGACGGCGAATTACATCCAGTTGCAGGATTCAGGCGTCGAACACATCGAAGTGGCGGGGTTGTGTACGGCCTGTCATCTGGAGGATTGGTTTTCGCATCGCGCTGAGAAGGGCAAGACCGGCCGGTTTGGCGCGTTGATGGCCTTGAAGGTGTAGGGAAATTTCTGATGGCGGGAACAGTTGAAGGGTCGGGTTGGAAGCGGGAGTAAAATTAGGTGCGATGATTGATCTGGTCTCTCCGATCCGCGAACGATATCTGCGGACCCTGGATCGAATTGCTGCAGCCGCCCGGTCTGTTGGACGTGATCCATCGTCAGTCCGCCTGGTGGTGGTAACGAAATCCCAGCCGTTGGAAGTGGCGCAGGCGGCTATTGAAGCCGGGGCGACGATCTTGGGCGAGAATTATCCCGAAGAAGCGTTGGAAAAAATCCGGTCCCTAAGCGGTCATTCTGGGGTAGAATGGCACATGATCGGCCATGTGCAAAGCCGAAAGGCCCGCCTGGTGACCGCGCATTTCAAATTATTGCATTCATTGGATAGTTTAAAGTTGGCTGAACGCCTGAGTCGGTTCGCAGCCGAAGCGGGGCACAGCCTGTCTGTGTTGTTGGAATTCAACGTAGGCGGCGAGGAGAGCAAGTTCGGCTGGCCTGCCTGGGACGAGCGCGGTTGGGCGGAATTGCTGGCGCCGATTTCAACTATAATTGCTTTGCCTCACCTGCGCGTGCGCGGGTTGATGGTTATGCCGCCGCTCGGCGAAGAAGCGGAGGCTTCTCGGTCCTATTTCCTGCGGGCGCGTCGTCTACAGGAATTTCTGCGGGAACATCTGCCGCAAGCCGATTGGATGGAACTTTCGATGGGTACCAGCCTGGACTATGAGGTGGCTGTTCAGGAAGGTGCCACACTGGTGCGGGTAGGCACGGCCATTGTCGGGCCGAGGCATTATTCTACGGAGGCATAATGGTTGGAAGTACGCTGGCTTTGCTGGTGAGTACGTTGGCGAATGTTTTTATCCTGCTTGTGATCGTATCGGCATTGCTTTCTTATTTCATGTCGCCGTATCACCCTATTCGCCAGGCAATAGACCGGATCGTGGAGCCGTTCCTGGCGCCGATCCGCCGTATTGTTCCAACTGTCGGTATGCTTGATTTTAGCCCGTTGATCCTGATCATCCTGGTTCAGTTTTTGTCCAACGTTATCGTTCGCATTATCAATCCATAGCGAGGTCTTATGTCTGATCGAAAATTTCGCCTGCATGATGGAAAAAAGGGAGCGGCCCTGGCGGTGCGGGTGACGCCGCGCGCCAGCAGGAACGAGATCGTCGAGTTGCTGAGCGATGGCACGGTCAAGGTGCACATTGCCGCGCCGCCGGTGGATGATGAGGCTAACAAGGAATTGATCAAATTCATGGCCGACGTGCTGGGTGTGCCAAAGTCGCGGCTCGACATTGTGGCGGGCGCGAACGGCCGCGATAAGTTGATCACGGTCATGGATATGGACGCCGAAGCGGTCCAAAAACGCATTCTCGCTTATCTTGAATGAAAACCACCGCTGCAATTGCAGCGGTGGTTTTATTGTCGAATTCTCGATTGTACAAATATCGTTGCGAGGAGGCGCCTTTCCCGACGACACTTGCACCGCACTGCGTTCGGTGTACCGTCCGTGCCGCGAGCCCGACGGGGCGAGACGGCAGTGCAGGTGAGCAACCTCCTCGCAGCTTTTAGCCGAAAAATCACATGAAGACGGGGGATTGATTCGCACACTTGCCCTGGCGTGCAAGTGCCAGGGACGTGCACTCGCAATGACATAATTCAACGGTTTTGTTTCACTGGACCGACTTGGTATACAACCGGCTATAGATCGTGTAGATCTCGTAGATGCTGCGGATGTATTGCCGGGTTTCATCGAAGCGGATGACTTCCAGAAATAGGTCTGGATCATCCCCTGCCAGGCTGCTCCACTCGAGAGCGTTGCCCGGGCCGCCGTTATAAGCGGCCAGAGCGGCGTACAGGTCGCCGCCCATCAGGTCGCGGTTGGAGGCGAGATAATGCGTTCCAAAACGCACACTGACGATGGGACGGTACAGGTCATCCTGCACGTAGTCCACCGGCCAGCCGAGCGCGCTGGCAATGCTGGCGCCTGTGCTCGGAACGATCTGCATCAGGCCGCGCGCCCCGGCGGTGGAACTGACAAAGCCCTCGAACAGGCTTTCCTGGCGGACCACGCTGAACAGGAAGAGCGGGTCGAGTCCCTCGGTTTGTGCATCGGGCACGATCAGGTCGGAATAATATAACCCGTAGCGGACATGGCTGAAGTAGGGTGGCGCCATCATCGACTCGTTGCTTTCGTTGAGTCCGGCCAGGGTCAGGGTTTGCCGAAGCGCAAAGATGGCGGAGCGGTAGAGTCCCAGGTCGAGCAAATAATTGCCGAGGCGGTAACTATCTACGGCGCTGTTACTCAGGCTGTCGCGCAGATTCTCGAACTCCAGGCGGGCGTCATCGTATTGTCCCAGGTTCCATAATTCGGCGCCGCGTACCAGGCGTGGATCCTGGGCTAGTGCGCCGAGGCCGCTCAGGTCTGTGCTGTCAGGTAGTTTGAAGGTCAGACGTATCCAGGTGTCGGCGGCGCTTCGTTCGGCGGACAAGTCAAAAGCCAGGTCCGTGGCGGTGGGAGGCGTGAATGGCGCTTCACCTGCCAGCAGGTCGCGGGCGCGTTCGCTATAATATCCGCCCGGATCCATGGCCTGGCCCTGCTGCCAGGCTTTCTGCATCTCACTGGTGTTGCCGAGCTGCTGCTGGGCTTTGCCGATCCACAAGGAGGCGCGCGCCTGGTCTTCTGGCTGGACTGCCAATGCCAGGCTGTTTGTGAAGGCATCCAGGGCGGCTTGGAAATTTCCCTGCCGGTAGCGGATGATGCCCATCTCGAAAACGGCTGTGGGCGCTTGATCGTTGCCGGGATATTCGTTCCCCACGCGCTCCCAGGTTTTGGCGGCGTCATCGAGCTGGTTA
>JAKANW010000229.1 GCA_021823555.1 Chloroflexota bacterium | reverse complement strand
TTGACTTTCAGGGAAAAACCCGATGAAAGCCACGCGCGCGGGATGCTCTCCACCGGCGATCATTCCTGGAACTCGGGAATCTTCGTCTGGCAGGTGAACACTATTCTGGCGGAGGTTGGCAGGCAAATGCCAGGGCTGAAGGCAGCGCTGGAGGAGATCGCGGCCGGCCAAACGTCGATGCGACCCGAGGAAGTCATTGAGCGCGTTTGGCCGGGTCTGGAAAACGTTACCGTAGATTACGGCATTATGGAACACGCGGAGAAGGTGGCAGTCCTGCCGGCGGGCGGTCTCGATTGGAGTGACGTCGGCACGTGGGACGCGCTCTTCGATGTGTTACTGCCCGACAAGGACGGCAACATCCATTTTGCCGGGAACCACATTGCCGAAGACACGCATAATTCGCTGGTGTATGGCAACCACAACGACCGGCTGGTGGTCACCATCGGCGTAGACGACCTGATCATTGTGGACTCTGGGGATGTGCTGCTTGTCTGCCACAAGGATCAGGCGCAAAAGGTCCGCAAAGTTGTGGACGGATTGAAGCACGGCGAAAACGAGAAATATTTGTAAGAGGACGACGCCAGGGAGATTCAAAGGCGCAGCGATGCGCCTTCTTGCTTGTCCCGGCGCTGATCCTGGAGGTTGAATGGAAGCTTATTGCATGAAGTGCAAGACCAAACGTGAAATGAACGATCCGGCGGCAGGTTTCAATGCCAAAGGGTCGCCTGTCACGATTGGCGTATGCCCGGTGTGCGGGACGAAACTTTACAAGATGGGACGCACCGAGGCTCACGCCAATTTGACGCCGCCCGAAAAGCCCGCGCCCGTGGAGAAACCGCGGCACGGCAAACTAGTCATCGTGGAATCGCCCGCCAAGGCCAAGACGGTGGGTCGTTATCTCGGCAAGGGCTACACCGTGCGCGCCTCGGTGGGGCACGTGCGCGACCTGTTGAAGTCGCAGCTTTCGGTGGATGTGGACAACAACTTCGAGCCAAAATACCGCGTGCCAAACGAAAAGAAGGAAGTGGTCAAGGAGATCACGAAACTGGCGAAGACATCTGAAGAGGTGTTCCTCGCCACCGACCCCGACCGCGAAGGCGAATCCATTTCTTGGCATTTGATGGAAGCCGCCCAGATCGAACCGGTGCGCGCCAAGCGCGTGGAATTCCACGAGATCACCGAACCGGCCATCAAGGAGGCTTTTTCGCATCCGCGTGACATCAACATGGACCTGGTCAACGCCCAGCAGGCACGCCGCGTGCTGGACCGGTTGGTGGGTTACAGCATCAGCCCGATTCTGTGGGAGAAAGTGCGCGGCCGCCTGTCGGCGGGACGCGTCCAGTCGGTGGCGCTGCGTATGATCGTCGAGCGCGAACGGGAGATCGAAGATTTTAAGCCGGTGGAGTACTGGTCGATCCACGCCGAGTTCAAGCCGGAGGGTCTCCGCCAGTCGTTCCTGACCAAGTTGGCAAAAATTGACGACAAGGATGTCGAACTCCCCAGCGAAGAAACTGTCAAACCGATTCTGGCCGACATGGAAACCGCCGCCTATGGTATCACGCGCGTCAAACGCGGCGAGCGCCGGCGCCGGCCCTCAGCGCCATTCACCACGTCCACCTTGCAACAGGAGGCGTCGCGCAAACTTGGGTTCACCTCCAAGCGCACGATGGCGCTCGCCCAAGGTTTGTACGAAGGCCAGGATGTGGGCAATGGCGGCACAACCGGTCTCATCACTTATATGCGTACCGACTCCACCAATGTTTCCGCGCTGGCACAGCAAGAAGCGCGCGAGTTTGTTGTGAAAAAATATGGCGCCGACTTTCTACCTCCCGAGCCGCCGCAATACAAGACTCGCTCTGCCAACGCGCAGGAGGCGCACGAAGCCATCCGCCCGACCTCGGTGATGCGCGAGCCGGAACAGGTCAAGCCATATCTCGAACCGGCCATGTTCAAGCTCTACCAACTCATCTGGCAGCGTTTCGTCGCTTCGCAAATGGAAGCGGCAGTGTACGACACGCTGCAAGTGGAAGTGACCGGCAGATCGGATCACGAATATTTGCTGCGCGCCTCGGGGTCGGCGGTCAAGTTCCCTGGTTTCCTGGTGGTCTATGAGGAAGCCAAGAACGAGGATGCAAAGGCGGAAGAAGAGGAGGAAAATGTCCGCATCCCAGCTGGCGTGGCCGAGGGACAAAAACAGGAACTAGTGCGTCTGATTCCTGAACAGCATTTTACCCAGCCGCCGCCGCGTTACTCGGAAGCTTCGCTCGTGGCAACATTGGAAGAGAACGGCATCGGGCGTCCGTCCACCTACGCGCCGACCATTTCCACCATTCAACAGCGCGGTTACGTCGAACGCGTGGACAAACGCCTCGTGCCCACCGAGATCGGCGTCACAGTCAATGATTTGATGGTGGAGTATTTCTCCGACATCGTAGATTACCAGTTCACGGCGCGCATGGAGCAGGACCTCGACATGATCGCCTCCGGCCAGGCCGAATGGGCCGAGGTGGTACACGAGTTCTATCATCCCTTCAAAAAGGATGTAGAAAAAGCCCAGGCAGAAATGCCCGTCACCAAGTCCGGGCCGGAACCGATTGGGCGCCAATGCCCCGAAGACGGCGGTGAGCTGGTTATCCGCTACGGACGTTTCGGAAAGTTTATCTCGTGCGCCAATTTCCCCAAGTGCCACTACACCGAACCGTGGCTGGAAAAGATCGGCGTGCGGTGTCCACAGGATGGCGGCGAACTGGTGGAGCGCAAAACCCGCAAGGGCCGCACGTTCTACGGCTGCCTCAACTATCCCAATTGCGACTTCACTTCCTGGAAAAAGCCACTTCCCGCGCCCTGCCCCAAATGCAGCAGCTTGTTGGTGATTGCCAACAAACGTGAGGCGCAATGCACCCAATGTCAGGAAGTCTTCCCGTTGGAAGAAATCGTGCCAGAAACGGCTGAGTAATGCGAGATTGATCTCGCATCACAGAAAGGTGTAACCATGCACTACATTCCTCCCGCGTATCTCGATCCCGGTTCCGGCAGTTTTCTGATCCAGATTCTGCTGGCGGCCCTGCTCGGCATTGGTATTGCCATCCGCGTCTCGTGGACGCGCATCAAGGGCTGGTTTGGCGTCAAACCCAAAACAGATGTGACCGACGAAGAAGATGCCGAATCCAAGTGACGCGCTGGGCGCTTCCTTCCGCGACCCGAGCGGCTTTCTCTTCACCCGAAGTGGCGTCCTCTTCCGGCAGGTCAATCATTCGTATGCGGAAGACTACAACCATTTGATGCAATCCGGCCTGTACGAGAAACTCGTCAAGGCCGGATTGCTTGTTTCACACCAGGAAGTGGAAGTCGAACCCGCCGATGCATCGCTAGCGTTCAAAGTGATCCAACCGCAGCGTGTCCCGTTCATTTCGTATCCCTACGAGTGGTCATTTGGCCAACTCAAGGACGCCGCGCTGACCACGCTCTTCATTCAAAAACGCGCCCTCAAGGCAGGCATGTCCCTTAAGGATGCCAGCGCTTACAACATTCAATTCGTGCATGGCAAACCGACGCTGATCGACACGCTTTCGTTCGAGGTCTATCAAGAGGGAAAACCGTGGGACGCCTACCGCCAGTTCTGCCAGCATTTTCTCGCACCGCTGGCACTAATGGCAAAACGCGACGTACGGCTCGGCCAACTGCTGCGCGTCTACATTGACGGGATTCCGCTCGACTTGGCCAGCCGCCTGCTGCCCTTCGTTTCACGCCTCGACTTTGGGCTGTTATCTCACATTCATATTCATGCCTCCGCCCAAGCGCGCTACGCCGACGTGGACGTAATGCGAGTCAGCGGGTCTGCGAGTCAGCGGGGTGGAATGAGCAAGAATGCATTCATCGGCTTGATCGAAAGTCTCGAAGCGACCGTCAAAAAATTGGGGTGGAAACCCGCTGGCACCGAATGGGGCAATTATTACGCCATCACCAACTATACTGACGCGGCCTTCGAACACAAAAAGAAAATCATTTCCGATTGGCTGGAGCAAACCCATCCATCTACCGTTTGGGATTTAGGCGCGAACAACGGGGAGTTCAGCCGCCTGGCGAGCACGCGCGGGATTCACACTCTCGCCTGGGACATCGATCCCACTGCAGTGGAACAAAATTACCAACGCGTCAAAGCGGAGGGAGAACAAAACCTCCTGCCGCTGCTGCTGGACCTGACCAATCCCAGCCCCGCGCTGGGCTGGGCGAACGCCGAACGCGATTCGTTCGGTCAGCGCGGCCCGGCAGACGTGGTCTTTGCGCTGGCGCTCATCCATCACCTGGCGATTTCAAACAACGTGCCGCTGCCACGCCTGGCGGAGTTCTTCGCGGATTCCTGCCGGTGGTTGGTGATCGAATGGGTTCCAAAGAGCGACTCCCAGGTCCAGAAATTGTTGCGCAGCCGCAAGGACATTTTCGATGGCTACACCCGTGAGGGATTCGAGTCCGCGTTCGAGCAATGGTTCCACATTCGCGCCGCGCTGGATGTCCAGGAGTCGGAACGCAGGCTATATTTGCTCGAAAAACGTTAAAATCCGGTTTTTTCTCCAAATCCGTACCCGAATACTGTTGGCGTAATCGCCACTATTTTGTATAATGGAGGCAGTTAACAGGGCGTTCGTAATTCGTTGACTGTATCTGTTTTTCAAAGGAGCATGGCATGCGCCTCTTCGATTATCTAAAACGGCCGTTGGTGGCAGGGATTGCAGCAGGAGTGGTTGGATTGCTCATTGGCCTGCTGGTTGGCTGGGTAATATGGCCGGTAAGTTATACCGACGCGCCTCCCAAGACCTTGCGGGCGGACTATCAGGAAGATTACCTGCGGATGGCGATTGACTCCTACAAAGCCAATCCCGACCCCGAATTGGCTTGGATCCGTTACGAGAATCTGGGACCGAACGCGGGACAAATTTTCCAAAATATTCAAACCAATCCAGGTAAGCAGGATGTCGGTGCGATCCTTGGATTCAAGGCGGCCATTCAAGCGCACCTAGCCGGAGGTGGAACCGCGGGTGGAGGCGGCACAGCACAGCCGGTTTCCAGCACCAGTAACATTTTGGTGATTGCGATTGGCGGCATTTTGGCGTTGGCGGTAATCGTGGCCGCGGCTTATTTGGTGGCGCGCCGCTTCCTGTTTGGCAAGCAGGTCTCACCTGAGCAGTATTCCCCGGCGCGACAGGCGCAGGAAATCGCACGCACCGCCGAGAAAACAGATTTCTCCAAGATGGGCCTGCAGGACCCCATCACCCGCACCATGACCACCTACGTGTTAGGCGATGACCTGTATGACGAATCGTTCAGCATCGACGCACCGACGGGCGACTTCCTGGGCGAGTATGGCGTAGGCGTATCGGAGGCGATTGGTGTAGGTGATCCGAAGAAGGTCACCGCCATCGAAATCTGGTTATTCGATAAGAACGACATCAAGACCGCCACCAAAGTGTTGATGACCCCGCACGCCTTTGGCGACGCCGCCATCCGGCAACGGTTGGAGGCCAAAGGGGAACTGGTTCAGATTGAGCCGCACGGACAGGTATTGCTCGAAACGGCCACCTTGCAATTGCTTGCCACGGTGGTGGATCTGGAATATGGCAAAGGCAACATGCCAGAGAACAGTTACCTCGAACGCATCACTCTGGAATTGGCTATTTGGCCAAAGGCGAAGTAAAAAAAAGACGCCCGTAGGGGCGTCTTTTTTTGATTTCGGACAAACTAAATACATC
>JAKANW010000228.1 GCA_021823555.1 Chloroflexota bacterium | reverse complement strand
TGGGGATCGAGCGGTTCGGCATCGCTCACGATCAGGGGAGCTCGCACGGTCAGACGCGGATTATCCGTAAAGCCTATTTCGAACACCCCGACTACGTCCCCCTGCTGCACCGTGCTTACGAGCTGTGGCACGAACTGGAACATGAAGCCAACCGTCTTGGCGCGGAAGCGATCCACATCACGCAGGGTGGAGAGGTCTTGCCCGTTGACGAAGACCTTGCCGCTGGTGGGGGCATCCAGCGTACCCAGCACGTGCAACAGCGTGCTCTTGCCGCTGCCGCTCGGACCCATGACAGCGACGAACTCTCCCGCTTCGATGGACATCGTAACACCATCCAGTGCGCGGATCTCCTCGCCGTCGCCGTAGACGCGCGTCAGGTCGCAGGTTTCGATCATCAAGTTGGCGCTCATGGAGTCACCTCGACATCTGCAAAAGCGGTCATGCCCCAGCGCAAGCCAGCGGGGATGGAATCGAGTGCGACGACCGCGGTGTAGTTCACGCCGGAACCGGCCGCGGATTTATTCGCCACCCACAACACCTTGCCTTTGATCGTCACATCGGGCAGGGCATCGAAGGTGACCGAGGCCACATCCCCTGCATGGACGCGCGCCGCGTCGATCTCGCTCAGGTCGGTGGTCTCTACGCGCAGGGTATTCAGGTCGCCCAATTGCAGGAGGGGCATGCCGGGCATGATCCATTCGCCGACGCGTGCGTTCAAGTTGCAGACAACACCGTCGAACGGCGCGGTGACCGTGTACGCGTCCAGTTTCTCCTGTGCCGCGTCGAGCTGTGACTTGGCCAGCGCAAGTTGATCTTTGTTGGGACCGTCCAACGTCAGCTCATATTGATGCTTTGCTTCGGCTTCTTTGGCCAATGCTGCATCCAGGTTGGCGCGCGGTTCGTCGCGTTCGCGCCGGGTGGACGCGAGGCGCTTCACGGCTTCGTCGTACTCGGCCTGGGCATCGTCCAGTTCGCGTTCGGCATTCCGATATTTTGAGTCAGCCTTGCCGAGGTTCTTGTATGTATTGAACGTTGCCTGCGCCTGCGTCAGGTCGGCCTGCCGATCATCCACATCCTGCTGGCGGTCTTCGATACGGTTCTCGATATCGTTCAGGTTGATGTCGTTCCATTTTTTCTGCGCGGCCTCGCGGACCTTTTGCGCGTTCATGTATGCCTGCCAGAGGCGGGCGCGTTCGCTGTCTTCGCTGCGGAGGATGGAGTCGTAGGCCTGCTGGGCGGCGGTCAGAGATGCCTGCGCCGCGGCCTGACCGTCGAGCCGCACGAGGACCTGTCCCGCGGTCACCTGCTCCCCCTCTTTGACCAACACCTCATCTACCACGCCCTGGATGCGCGGACTCAGCGCCGCCCATGTTTCTGGAACCACCATGCCCGTGGCAGCAACGATCGCGCCGAAGTTTGCCGCGTCATCCGCCACCGGAGTGGGAGTGGCGTCCTGACCAGAACTGCAGGCCGCCAAAAGCAGGCTGGCGACCGCGAGGGCAAAGAGAATTTTGTGTTTCATGGCAACATCCTTCTTCAAATCACGCGCCCTCATCCCCTGCCCTTCCCCCACAGGGGGAAGGGAGTCCCATCTCCCTTCGGGAGATGGTTAGGGTGAGGGAGCGAAGTGAATTATTCATATCGCAACGCCTCGACAGGACTGAGGCGCGTGGCGCGATAGGCTGGATATAATCCGCCGATCACGCCGAGGAAAATGGAAAGCAATATGGCGCGCGCGAAAATGTTCACGCTCCAAACAGGCGCAACCCAGGACGAAAATGCGGCGCTCTGTTGCATTAACTCGACCATCACGAACGACAGCCCAATCCCCGCCACGCCGCCCAACATGCCGAGCAACACCGCCTCGCGCAGGATCATCCCCAGCACCGACGTTCGCCGCCAACCCAACGCGCGCAGCACGCCGATCTCGCGCGTGCGCTCGAACACTGACATCAACATCGTGTTCAGCACGCCCAGTCCGCCCGCGATGAGGGCGACCAGCGAAATGCCATCCAGCATGGCGTTGGAACTTTGGATGTCGGGCATTTGCTCGGCAAATTCGGAGGACAACGCGGCGTACACGCCGGAATATTTTGCATTGATCTGTTCGGCAAGCGCGGCGGCCTGTTTCGGGTCTTTGACCTTGACCGCGATCATGCTCACCTGCCGCGGCCGCCCGATGAAGTTCTGCGCGTCGCGCAAGGTGACGACTCCGCCCGTCTGCTCCCAGCCGATGTTGGTCTCATAAATGCCCACAATCTTGAAGCGCGTCCCGCTAAGTTCCACCACGTCGCCCACTTCTTTTTTGAGCGTGTCCGCCATCAGCCGCCCCAAAATGATCTGGCGGCTGCCCGTCAGCATCTGGCCCTCGACAATGGTGAAACGGCGGATGGCGAACGCGTTGGGCGAATAACCTTGCAACAAAAAGATCACGCCCGAGTCGGGCAGGATCAGCCCCGTGAACATCGCCCCGTTGGCGCTCTGCACCTCGGGCATGGCCGCGATGGAATCCACCACGCGCTCGTCGATCACGCTCAAGGTAGTGTCGGCGATGTCCGCCTGGCGGATCAAAATCTCAGCTTGCGTGCCGTTCGCCATCCCCGTGAACGAGGCGACGAATCCCTGCACCACCGCTTCGAGGGAAATGATCGCGCCCACGGTCAGGCCGATGGCGCCAAGGGTGAGCAGACTGCGCGTGGAGCGCTGCCACAGACTTTGGACGGACATTCCGCCGAACGGCAGACGTCGGACGCGTGCGCTTCCTCCTTCGTACCGGAGGGCTTCCACGGGCCGAAGTTGGGAGGCCCGCCAGGCGGGATACAATCCGCCGACCAGGCCGAGGAGGAGGACTACGCCCAGCGCCTGCGCGACCAGCCCGGGGTCGAGCGAACCGGTCTGTGTCCCCATGAGCACCGTCACGTTGGAGAGTCCGATCAACAGTAGCCAGCCCATCAAAATCCCGAAGAGTCCGCCCACGAGACAAACGATGATCGACTCGCCGAGGATCATGCCCAGCACTTGATGACGCTTCCAACCTGTGGCGCGCAGCACGCCGATCTCGCGCGTGCGCTCGAGGATCGCCATGAGTTGCGCGTTCAACATGCCCACGCCGCCGATGACGATCGCCAGCCCGCCGATGACCCACACAAATCCTTCGAGGATGGATTGCATGGATTGCTGGTTGGCAAACTCGGATGTGCCGCTTAGCAACAAATCTGGCCATTTGCGTTCGACGCGTTGCTCCACGCGCGCGCGCAGACTTGGGTCCGCGAGGCGGATGTAGAAAATGCTGACCTGTTTGCTCTTGCCCAGCAGTTCCTGCGCATCTTCCAAACGAAGGAGCGCACCGCTGTCTTCAAAGACGTCGCCCGTTTCGTAAATGCCGACAATGCGATACGTGGTGTTTGTGATGCGGAAGGTATCGCCGACGCTTTTCTTCATCACCTCCGCCGCGGCCGAACCCAGCAGGATCGGTTTGCCGCGCAGGTCACGCGGAATGCGACCGTAGAGATCGTAGCCATCCTTGACCTTGAAACGCTCCAACATGAAACTGTCGGAGGAATAGCCGAACACAAAGAAGAACGGCTCGCTTTCGGTCTGCACCAGGCCCTGCAACATGCCGCTCACCGCTTCGACCTCGGGCATGGCGGCCAGCCCGTCGCCGACCTCCTCCTTCACCGCGCTATAACTGACATCCATCGTGTCGGGCTGACTCAGCACCAGGTCGGCTTTGCTGCCGTGCATCATCGCGCCATAGCCTGCCTTGAATCCGTCTGCCAGCGCGCCGAGAGCAATGATCACGGTGACGCCGATGCCGATCCCGATGATGGTCAGCAAGGTGCGGACTTTACGTCGCAGGAGGTTACGGAAAATGATGCTCATCTCGAATCTCTCCTGGCTATAGCCAATTCGAGTTCGAACTACCAGACACCCGGCAGTAGGCGGTATTTCACCTTTTGGGTATATTCACGATAGCCTTGTAGGTCACGTAAAAGAAGTTTTTCTTCGTTGAGAAGGCGCAGAATGAGGATCGGGAGAATCATCAATCCCGGCAGGAATGCCCAGTACGATCCGAGAACCAGTGGAGAAAACGCGTAGGTGAAGAACGCGCCGACGTACATGGGATGGCGCACAATGGCATATGGTCCGGTGGAAATAACTTTCTGCCCAGCCTCCACTTCCACAATACGGGAGGTATAAGTGTTGACTTTGAAAACCCAAAGCACCATCAAGTATCCGAGGATGACAATCCCATTGCTGAGGATAGCCACCCAGGCAGGCATCTGCGACCAGCCATACCGTTGGTCCAGACCCGGGAGGATGAAAGAAGCCAAAAGGAAGATAAAGGACACAGCGATGATCTTTTGCTGCTGTCCGACGCGTTCGCGCATCCGCATCCGACGTTCGAGTAAGGCGGGATCATTTTTCAGCAGGTAGCGGAACGCAATAAGCGTCAGAACAACCATCGTCGCCAACCACATCCACGCCTGCCAGTAATTCCATGTTCCGGCGGGCAGGAAGAACAGAAGCGCAAGGATAATAAAGAATCCAACGACGCGTGCGATCACCAAGCGAGCGAGTTCAGAAGTGGAGATTGTGTTGTTCATAGATCCTCGTGGCATGTATTTTCCTGCACATGCAACAGGGAAATCATTATGCTCCAGGAAGCAGGTAGAATCCCCCCCCCGGCAACAGGACAGGAAAGAAAGAATCAGTTTGAGATGGGTGGATGAATGACGATGCAGGAGAACCCCTGTACAGCAAAGACACCCGCAACAGGAAGAACGCTCAACAGGGAGAAAAGGCCAACCATGGAAAAGATCAATGGAACAAGTAGGAAACCTTCTGTAATCAGGGAATCCAAATTGCCGTCAAGATCAATGTCCGAGGCCGGGTTGAGCGCGGCAAACAGGCTGAAAATGATGACAATGGAAATAAGTAGTGGTGGGGCTTTATTCTTCGCGAACATGCCGAATACCTTGCTGGAACAGAGCCACAATATGCGGATCCACGATACTGTAATACACTTCCTTGCCTTCCCGCCGCGCGACCACCAACTTCATCTGGCGCAACCCGCGCATGTGATGCGACACCGCTGATTGGCTGATTCCCACCAGTTCCGCCAGCACGCCCACGTTCTTTTCACCACCCAGCAAAGCGGACATGATCCGAACGCGGCTGGTATCGCTAAAGGCGCGGAAAAGTTCGGCAACGTGTGCGGCAGAATGTTCGTCAAGTTCGTCAAGAATAGAAGTAGGCATAGTGTTACAGTTTTGATACATGAATATATGTTCATATATTATTATAGTCAAAAAGCGCCAATATACAAGAGAATTTTTATATTTCTCTATGCAAATAAGGTGATGTGAAGCCATGATTTGCCAGTCGGCTTCACACTGCTGGCAGATTGATAGGAGAGCACTGCACGCGGCCTGACCACTCCCATTGGTCGCTGCTTGGACTATTGTAGGGGTAGCCACACGCTTTTTGGATGTCTTTGACGGTGAGCAGGCATTAATATGCCATGTTCGTCTACGAACGGGAGTGTTTCGATGCGGTATTTTTGGAGAATATCCTTCGCCTCTTTGATTGAGCTGCCAACGCGCGCGGTGGCAAGTTTTTCCTGCTGGGTCATGATTTAGGAAACGGATAAATTGAAGTGCGTTGTATTGACAAACCGGATGCCGCGATTGGAGAGGAACACGGCGTCGCCAAGCCGCAGCGATTGGCGCGGGGCCGGCAGCCCTTGCAGCAG
>JAKANW010000227.1 GCA_021823555.1 Chloroflexota bacterium | reverse complement strand
GTGATCGTGGCCGCGGCGTTCTTTGTAGCTGCAAGTGTACCGGTTGGCTGTGCATTGCCGGTAGGACTCGCTACCGGGCTGGCTTGGGGAATATCGGAGGGCGGGGTGGGCGTGCCAAGCGGCGCGAGTGGTGTCAGCACTGCCTGCACGGTCAATGCGGCCGCGGTGTGCATCTCAGGTGGGATTTGCGGGCTGGCGTTCGGTATGCCAGGCAGGTTACAGGAAACCAGGCTAACCAATAGAACGGCGGTCAGCAGGGAGACAGTGATTCTTTTCATAATTTTTCCTCCCGCGCTGGAATTTGCGGTTTTGGACGTTGCATTTCGAATAGATCCGTGACACGGGTATACGCGCTTCCGGCCAGGCGGCCAATGGGTTTGAGCGCAGTGAGGTTGATTTTATCATCCCCGAGCAGCACACGCTCATCCACGTGGATGTGGACAATGGTGCCAATGACCAGACTCCCGCCGCCGGGCTGGTCGCTGATCTCCACGATCTGGTTCAGTTTGCATTCAAAGTGGATCGGGCTTTCGGCCACGCGCGGCGGCTGGACTGCCACCGAAGGGGCTGGGCTTAAACCGGCAAACTCAAACTCGTTCAGTTCGGGCGGCGCTTCGATGGAGGAGGCGTTCATGGCGGCTGCCAGCTCCTCGGTGACGATGTTGACCACAAACTCGCCTGTCCTGCGGACATTATTCAGCGTATCTTTCGTCTGGCCATCCAGGCCGCGGATCATCGGGCAGAAGACTACGGTTGGGGGTTTGGGACAGACGGCATTGAAGAATGAAAACGGAGCCAGGTTGGGGCGGCCGCGTTCATCGAGCGATGAGATCCAGCCGATCGGCCGGGGTATGACCGCACCGGTCAGGATCTTATACACAACTGGGTAGGGGAGAGCGGCGGGGGAAATCTCCATGGGCGAAGTTTACTGTTTGATGGAAACCATCTTGAAAAAAGTTTCCAGCAGCCGCGGATCGAAATGCTGTTGTTCTTGTTCCATGATTTCCAGGGCGTCCTTTTGAAAAAAGGCCGGGCGATATCCCCGGTTGGAAGTCAACGCATCATACGTATCGGCGATACGGATAATGCGCGCCTCCAGTGGGATTTGGTTGCCCCTGATCCCATACGGGTAGCCTGTTCCATCAAAATTTTCGTGATGGCTCAGGATGGTGAGATGAATGATCGGGTCAAGCCCGAGAGTAACGATCAGTTTCGAGCCTAACAGCGCATGTTGTTGGACCATCAAATACTCGGCCTCTGTGTAGCGTCCAGGCTTGGTTACGATGAAATCATTGATGGCGACCTTTCCGATATCGTGGATCTTGGCTGCGAATTCCAGCTTTTCCATCTGCTCTGCGGGCAGGTCGAGTTGCTGTCCCAGCTTGAAGGCCAGATCTGCTACCTGGTTTGAATGTGCCTCTCCGTGAGGGTCGCGCAGGCCGATCAGGTGGGTAAAAAACGGTGATAGGTTGTTCATTATTTCCCTTGTATTTCTAATACCAAGCTGCAAAAAGTCATCGGTGAGACGAGGAATCAACCTGCTATTATTCACCATCACCTTCCAGCCAGGTTGACATATATTCGGTTTTTTCCATTTGAACTGCCTGCTTCGTCAGGCTCAACGGATAGAATGTATCTACCATGACTGCCAGCTCGGTGGTTTCCTTTTTGCCGATGCTGGCTTCGGTCATGCCGGGTTGGGGGCCATGCGGCAGGCCGTAGGGATGCAGGCTGATATCGTACTTGTCAATCCCTTTGCGGCTCATGAAATTGCCCTCGGCGTAATACAACACCTCATCCGAGTTGACGTTGGAATGGTTGTAGGGGGCGGGGATGCCTTCGGGATGATAGTCGAATAGCCGCGGCACAAAGGAGCAGACAACGAAGTTGTGTCCCTCGAAGGTTTGGTGCACGGGCGGGGGCTGGTGGATGCGGCCCGTGATCGGCTCGAAATCTTCGATGTTGAAGATCCATGGATAGAGATAGCCATCCCAGCCGACTACGTCAAAGGGATGGTGGTCCAGCATATGGCGGGTGAGACGATCACGCACCTTCACCCGGACCTCAAAGCTGCCGCGCTCGGTACGCGTCTCCAACCCTGAGGGCACGCGGATGTCGCGCTCGCAATAAGGCGCGTTTTCGAGCAGTTGGCCGTACTCGTTGCGGTAGCGTTTGGGCGGCACGATCTGCGACGGGCACTCGATGGTAAAGAAGCGTGCCTCGTCTTCGACCTGCATCTGCCAGGTCGCGCCGAAGGGGATGATGATGTAGTCGCCGGGACGGAAATCCAGGCTGCCAAACTGGCTTTTGAACCGGCCCCGGCCTTCGTGCACGAACCAGGTCTCGTAAGCCTGCGCGTTGCGGTAGAAATAGTCCATGCTGCCGGAAGTGCGCGCGACGCCTAGGATCACGTCGCTGTTGCCGAGCAGGGGAACGCGCGCCGAAACGGGATCAGGCCCGGGCGGGGTTTGAAGCGTTGTGAAGGCGCGGTGGCGGATGGGGCCAAATTCCACGTATTCCGGTTTGGCCGGACCGAGATCCTCCGTCTTTGTAATGCGTGGCGGCAGGAAGTGGTGGTAAAGGATGGACTGGATGGATGAAAAGCCTTCCAATCCCATCAACTCTTCACGATAAAGTTTGCCATCCGGTTTTTTGAATTGCACATGGCGCTTGTGTGGAATACTGCCGAGTTTGTGATAAAACGGCATGGGAGCCTCCAGTATTTTTAAAGTTTGGGTGCGTTGGTAGAAATATCAGAGAATAAAACGTACGTATAGGATTGCTTCGTGCGTGCTTCGTTCATGGCGACCGCGGCCTCGGCGAGCAAGTTCTTCACTGAGACGGTTGTGGCGTCGATTCTGACGGTCAGACCGATGTATGCGTTTCTCTTGGGGGATAACCGGCCTGTGGCCAGGCTTTGAGTGGTGCGGAAATGGCTGAGAATGCGTTCGGCAACGGCCCGTCCGCCGTCTTCATCTGTGGCCGGCAGCAATACCAGGAACTCATCGTTGTAATGCGCCGGGACGTCAGAAACGCGCAGACTCCTGCACAGGATGCCGGTCATGGCTTTATTGGCCTGGCTGATAAAATCTGCGGGGTAATTTTTCTTCTCAAGCGCAATGTGGAGAAGCGCCAGCGGACTTGGATAGCGTTTTACACGAGTGATCTCATACTCGAACAGCAGCTCAAACACATCATACGCATATATGTCTGTCTCTTTGGCGATCTGGCGTCGTTTGTCCATGCTGCCTCCTTTTCTTTATGGAGTGATGGTGATGGATTGGACCAAAGCATCCAGTGTATCCAACGATGGCTGGAATGTATCCGAGGCGGTTTTATTCAGGGCATCTGTTACAGTTTGATAGTAATTTTGGAACACAGTACCGTCGGTGCTGGTCATATCCGGGAAAGGGATTCCACCCGGTGGAAGCGGCGCGGCCGGGTCGTTGCTGGCGGCGAGGAAGGGAGCGCCAATGGGCAGGACGGCCACGACGTAATATTTTCCATCGCTGGTCAAACCCTCGAAGTGATAGAACAAACCGCCGTTGTTGATGGGCGAAACGTCTTGCGCGTACTGGGTAACGATGCGGATGCCGGAACCGCCGGCGAATTGAATGATCCTTTGCTGCGCGGCAATCACCTGCCCGGCGTTGAAGTATGGGACGTATGGCAATGCGTCATTTGTGTATTGCGCATTCGGGCTTGCAAGCACAGCCTGCAAGCGTTTGAGGCTCTCAGCAGCACCTTGATACACGGCCGCGTATTCCTGCGCCGGAAAGACCGACATTTCCATTGCGCTGAACTTCCCCAGCGGGCTGTTATAACCGTCCAGCGTAAAGCGGATGTGCTGCGGGGCAACATCCCAGGGCGCGCCGTTCTGGTCGGTCATCTCCGGGACGATTTCACTCGCCGCTCCGCTGGCAAGCCCCTGTGGGATCACAAAACTGATATTTTGGAATGATACCTGAATCCCAGAGGGTGGAGGAGGCGCAGTTGGGCTTACTTGTGTAGGATCTGTTTGGGGGGTGTTTGGCGCGGCAGTCGTCAATGCCTGGATGGTGGCTGCCACGATCGTGGAAACATTATCCACAGGTGGGGCGGAAGGCGTCGAGAGGCCGCCGCATGCCATCACGATGATCAGGAGAGGGACGATGATCAATAACAGCCTTTTGGATCGGATTTTCATTTACATCTCCTATGCTGGACTCTGGTATACCACAACATTCTCCTGTTCGTCCGGGTCATTTCGGGCGACAATGGCAACCACTTCCTCGGTCTCGCTCAGGTTGACAGGTTGGTGCGGCAGGCCGGACGGGATGAACAGAAAATCGCCCGCTTCGTTAATACTTGAGAATTCAAGGTTTGGGCCGTAGCGCGTTTCGGCGCGGCCCTTGACGATATAGATTGCGGTCTCGTAGCCGTTATGATAATGAGCAATCGCCTTGCCTGCGGGTGGAATGATCACGATGTGCATACAGAGCTTGGTCGAACCGGCGGTCCGGCTGGAAATGCCCTCGAAGTTGGGCAACTGCTGGCGCGTGATATAAGTTTCTTTTGGACGGACGGTAACGACTTGTGGTTCCATGTTTAAGGTTTCCTCGTTTATGGATCTAAAATTTTGTTGCGTAATATACCGATACGTTCGATCTCCAATTCGACGATGTCGCCGGGCTTTAGCCACGGTCCCTGCGCCTTGGTCAATTCCAGCAGGCAGCCGGTCCCAACCGTTCCCGATCCGATCACGTCGCCGGGATAGAGCATACAAGACTGTGACACGCGAGAAATGATCTCGCCAAATGACCAGAAGATATCCTTCAAATTTCCTCTGGACATTTCCACGCCGTTGACTTTGGCCGACATGGACAGGTCATACACACCCGGGCGTTCCGCCGTTTTATCGGCCAACGCCTCATACGTGACGATGAACGGGCCCAGCGACGAGGCGAAATCCTTGCCTTTGGCGGGTCCAAGGCCGCCCTTCATCTCCTCACGCTGCATATCCCGCGCGGACCAATCGTTGAATATTGTGTAGCCAAAGATATGGGCTGGCGCCTGCTCGGGTTTGATGTCCATGCCGGGTTTGCCGATCACGACCGCGATCTCCAATTCGTAATCCAGGGCTTCAGTGTAATGCGGATATGGAATTTCATCCTCTGGGCCAAAGATACTATTCGGATTGGTGTAGTAGAAAATCGGGAATTTATACCATTCAGCCGGTACCTCGCGTCCCCGGTTTTGGTTGGCGGCGCGAACGTGCTGTTCGAAGGCATAGGCGTCCCGCAAAGTTAAGGGGCGTGTCGGAGCGTGGATGTGGACTGAATCCAGCGAAAAGGATTCGGCTGAGATCAGACGTGTGGCTGCATTTGCGCCGGCTTCGATGACGGCTTGCATATCGGGGAAAGGCAGGGGGATGACTTTGCCCTCTTTAACGAGAGCAGGCTTGGGCGGAGTCTGAGACGTGGAAAAGGTGGCAAAGTACATCGTATGTTTTATCCATTTAAAATATTTTCAGGTCTAACAAATCTGCTCTGGATTTATTAGACCTGTTGGATGCGCAGGCTAAAGGTTGCCCCTGCGTTCCTGCTCCAGTTCAATCGACTCGAACAAGGCTTTGAAGTTGCCTTTGCCAAAACTCTGTGAGCCGTGGCGTTGGATGATCTCGATGAACATGGTGGGTCGGTCCTGGATGGGGCGGGTGAAGATTTGCAGCAGGTAGCCTTCATCATCCCGGTCGGCCAGGATGCCGAGTTCCTGGATGG
>JAKANW010000226.1 GCA_021823555.1 Chloroflexota bacterium | reverse complement strand
TGGCACCCAGAGTAGCAGAAGTAATAACGAAAAATCCGATATGGATTACTTGTGGAGATAATTCGAACGGAATAATCCAAATGCCCATCAAAGTCCCTGTTGCGCCGAGCGGTCAGGGACTTTTGTAACGCGCCGTCCCGCAGTTTGTGCTGAAGGTAGCGTGAACTACGAGAACATTTCGACAACCCTTCGGTCACAGTGCGTCGCCTGCAGGATGTTTTACGCAGGGCAAATGGAAATCGGACCAACAAGCCTTTCCGCTCCATTTCGTTTTATTGTAAAATACGCCCATGCGAACTTTTCTACGCTGGCTCATCCGCTCCATTGTGAATCTGGTCGCCAAAGTCGAAATCCACGGCTACGAGAACGTGCCGCAATCGGGCGCGTTCGTGATCGCCACCAACCATCTCGGCATCCTGGATGCCGCCATGCTGTACTATGCTCTTGACCGTTGGGACGTGTTTATCATGGTGGCGGAAAAATGGGAGAAAAATCCCCTGTTCAAATATCTCAGCAATTATTTCAACCTGATCTTCATTGACCGTTTCAACCCGGATCTGAAAGCGTTGCGGAGAGTCATTTCGCTCATGCAGGCCGATAACATCCTGGTCATTGCCCCGGAAGGGACCCGCAGCCGCGTCGGTGCGATGAACGAGGGCAAACCCGGCGTCAGTTACCTGGCTGCCAAATTGAACCGCCCCATCCTGCCCGTTGGTCTGGCCGGTACGGAAGATAAGATCGTCGCCGACAATCTCAAGCATCTGCACCGCTCCCACATCGTGATCCGGACGGGAAAGCCGTTCGTGCTGCCTCCTCTGCCCGTCAAGGACCGGGACGCAATCCTGAAACAATTCACCGAGGAGATCATGTGCCAGATCGCGACATTGATCCCTGAAAAGAACCGGGGGGTATATGCCAATCATCCAAGGCTGAAAGAACTGCTGACCGGGCAATAATCCCGCTTTTTGATCGCAGGCGACCTCCACCCAGCCTTGAGGGAAAACTGCCATCACCGATCCAAAATGAGAAATTGGGGATTGACAATTATAGAACATTAGTTCTATAATTAATGTACGTTACCCGATTCGACAAGGAGGTCGAGATGACTACATACCGTAGAAACACCGGAGATGGACTGTCCGCTCTATTCCGTGACCTGACCCATGGCCGCCGCCTCAATCGCGGTGCAGCCTGGGGAGTGATGATCATCGGCGCCCTGTTGGCCTTTGAGATATTCAACTTCAGCACCACCCAATTTGCCCTGGCCGACGTACTCGGCGACCTCAAATTTGCGGGCATTCAATGGGCCACCATCCTCGCCATCGCCTTTTGCGGAATTGACTTTGCCGGCATTGCCCGCATCTTCACGCCTGAACAGGGCCGCGACGAACCGGCTGAAGTCTATTACTTGTTCGGCGCCTGGCTGCTGGCAGCCGCCTTCAACGCTGCCCTCACCTGGTGGGGCGTCTCCGTTGCCATTGTGAATCACACCAGCGCTGGCACAGGCACTGTTCTCAGCAGCGCCACCCTGACCAAGGTTGTGCCCATCTTTGTAGCCATCATGGTCTGGCTGATCCGCGTGTTGATCATCGGCACCTTCTCCCTGGCAGGAGACCGTCTCTTCACTACCGATGAACAGGGGATGCGCAATAACCCGCGCCCGGCAACGCAGGCTCTCACCCCGTCTGCCGCGTTGCGCCCGGCATCCACTCTCAACCGGCCGACTACCAATGCCGGCGCGTTCCGCCCCGCCCCCAAACAGGTCCAGCAGACATCATTCACCCACGCTGAGCCTACCTACCACAACGTCTCTCTTGGCGAACGCAATAACACCAACGAACGTTACGACGCATAACACTTTATTTTCCCTCCTTTCGAGCCGGGTCCCCTGACCCAGAATTGAGAATTACTTATGCCCCGAGCTCGTTCAAAAATATACAACGACTGGCGGGAAGAACACCCGCATTCGCAAACAGCCGCAGCCGAGCAGGAACCAGGCCGCGGCTGTTTGTCCGGTTTCATCCTGCCTCCACTGGCCGTATTGCTGATCAGTTGCCTGCTGGCAATTTTGGCCCTGCGCCAACCAGACAATGCTCAGGCGCAATCCGGTATCCCCCATACCAGTACTGTTTCCACGACCAGTCTGGCTCCCTTCTTCAGGCCGGAAGTCTTGTACTGGAGCGACTCCATCCTGCGCTGGGCAGCCGCTTCCAGCCTGGACCCGAACCTGGTCGCGGTTGTCATGCAGATCGAATCCTGCGGAGATCCGCGCGCCACCTCCCGCGCCGGCGCGCTGGGACTGTTCCAGGTCATGCCCTTTCATTTCTACATCACCGACGATCCGTATGATCCCGATACCAACGCCGCGCGTGGACTGGCCTACCTGGCGCGTTCCTTGCAAGCCGCAGGCGGAGAGACGCGTCTGGCGCTGGCGGGCTACAATGGCGGCATCGGCGTGATCTCACGCGCTGAATGGGTCTGGCCTGCCGAGACGGTGCGTTATGTCACCTTTGGCGCGCCAATGTATGAAGATGCACACAGCGGATCAACAAGCAGTGTGGCACTGAACGAATGGTATGCAAAGTATGGGGTCGGCCTGTGCCGCCAAGCCAGTGAAAACCAATGAGATGCTCACCCGACTGGCCACTAATCACTGATTACTGATTACTTTCCACTATAAAGCGGCAGCCAGATGGCGAAAGTGGTGCCCTTCCCCTCTTTTGACTCGACCTCGATCCTGCCCCCATGATGTTCCACAATCCAATGGGCGATGGAAAGTCCCAGGCCAAACCCGCTGGACATGGAACGCGAGCGCGACTTCTCGGCCCGGTAGAACCGCTCAAAGATGTGAGGCAGATCCTCGGCTGGAATGCCCGGCCCCGTGTCCCGGACGATGATGCGGGCCTGGTCCCCCACTTTGGACAGGCTGATGAACACGTCCCCGTCCTGGGGCGTATATTGAATGGCATTGGCCATCAAGTTCAACAGGACCTGTTTGAGGCGGTCGCGGTCGCCATTGACCGGCAGCTGGTCAATTTCCTGAAGGTGTATCTTCACTTTGTTGCCGGCCAGCACGCGCATTTCCTGAAAGACTTCCACCACCAGGTTATCCAGTTCAACAGGTTTGAGGGTCAGGCTGAGTTTGCCCGACGCGGCCTGCACCAACAAGAGCAACCCTCCCACCAGGCGGGTCAGCCGGCCGGCCTCCTGGTCAATGCTGGTGAGCGACTCCTCGTCAATCCGCTTCATGCGGCGCATCAAATCCACGTTGCCTTTGATGACCGTCAGGGGTGTGCGCAGCTCGTGGCTCACGTCACCCAGAAAACGCTGTTGGGAGGTGAAGAGCGCCTCCAGTCGTTCCAGTGTTTGGTTGAAGGACTCGATCAGGTTGCTGATCTCATCATCATCGGCCTGTTCAGGATGAGGGATGCGGCGCGACAGATCATCGGCGCGGTTGATCTGGTCCACCGTCTCGGTAATGGACTCCAACGGGGAGAATGCCCCTCCCAGGATCACCCAGGAGATCCACCCAAAGATCAGGATCGCCGCCAAACCCAGACCGACCATCACCCTGATAATATCTTCCTGTGCGGCATCTGCAACAGACAGGCTGGTGGCAACTTGCATTACACCCAGCAGGCGTTTCCCCGCCATGAGCGGCACGCTCACCACCCGTATATGCCCCCCCTGAACCGTACTATCGTGAAAAATCGAGACGCCCGCCTCCAAACCAGCCGGGTCGAGCGGCTTTTGCAATTTTTCGAGGCCGGGGGAAGCAAATTTCAATTTATTGTCTTTTCCCCAGACCTGCACGTAGACGTTAGCCGTCATTTCCCGGGGTGGCAGGCCATGCACGCTGAGATCGCCAAGCGGGTTGACCTGCACGACCTGGATCACATCGCCTGCCACCCCGGCCAGGGCATCGTCCACCCGGTTAATTATCATTACATTGACAAGCAGGTAGGTTAACACGCCAACGATCACCAGGATCACCCCCATTACAATTGAATACAGGCCGGTCAGGCGGATGCGAAGAGACATTCCGATTTTACGTATCTACGTGTTTACTTGTTTTATCCCACTCACCTACGGATTTTCCCTCAATACGTAGCCTACGCCGCGCACCGTGTGGATGAGACGCGCCTCGTTTTCGGCTTCAAGCTTCTGGCGCAGGTAACGGATATACACTTCCAGCACATTGCTTTCGCCGCCAAAATCGTAACCCCAGACGCGGTCGAAGATCACCTCGCGCGTCAGCACCTGCTTGGGATGTCGCAGGAACAGCTCCAACAGCTCATATTCCTTGGCCGTCAATGCCACCAGGCGCGAACCGCGCGAAGCCTGTCGCGAACCGGTATCCAGCGTCAGGTCGGCGAACTTGAGCACGGGCACGCGCTCCGGCTGGGTGCGGCGCAGCAGTGCCCGCACGCGCGCCAGCAACTCATCCAGGTTGAACGGTTTGACCATATAATCATCGGCGCCGGCGTCCAATCCCTGCACGCGGTCCTGCACGGTATCCTTGGCCGTCAGCATCAGGATCGGCACCGAACCGCCCGTGCGCAAACGATGGCAGACTTCCAGCCCGTCCATGCCCGGCAGCATCCAATCCAGGATCACCAGGTCGGGGGTATGGTCGCGCGCCAGGATCAAGCCGGTGCGCCCATCGGTGGCTGTATCCACAGTGTAGCCATCGTATACCAGGCCGCGTTGCAGCAGTTTCAAGATCGCCTGGTCGTCTTCAATGATCAATATGCGCTCATTCATGTTATTCCTCACACTTTTCAACAACCTCCCCAAAGATGGGGAAAGCCGACCTGCTTGAATTTCTCTCATGCAAAATATACCATAAATCGGAAGACATCCCGCAATAAATCTACTCACAAGCGATTGTATAATTGAGCCATGCCCCTCAGCAAACGCATCTTCGATCTGCTCATCGCGGTCCTGGCGCTCATCCTGCTCTCCCCCATCCTCCTGATCGCGGCGCTTCTCGTGCGCATTTTTCTGGGGACGCCCATCCTGTTCCGCCAGCAGCGACCCGGCTACAAGGGACGGCCGTTCTACATTTACAAATTCCGCACGATGACCGACCGCCTCGCCCCGGACGAAAGCCTGCTCCCAGACGCCCAGCGTTTGACCCGCCTGGGGCGTTTCCTGCGCGCCCTCTCGCTCGACGAACTGCCCGAACTCTTCAACATCCTGCGCGGCGGGATGAGCCTGGTGGGACCGCGCCCCTTGCTGATGGAATACCTGCCGCGCTATTCCGCCGAACAAATGCGCCGTCACGATGTCATCCCCGGGCTGACCGGCTGGGCGCAGGTGCATGGCCGCAACGCATTGACCTGGCAGGACAAATTCAAATTGGATGTCTGGTACGTGGATCACTGGTCCTTCTGGCTGGATCTCAAGATCATCTTCATGACCCTGTGGAAAGTACTCAAACGCGAAGGCATCAGCCAGGAGGGCCAGGCCACGGTGGAATATTTTATGGGAAATAAGGATTGACATCTCCCTCTCCCCGCGTATAATCACCTCCAACAACCACGCGCAGAGACAAGTAACCGCGTAACGATTCAGAGAACTGCTGGTCAGTGCGAAGCAGTCCGCCAAACAGTGAAATCCCCTCTGCCCAACCGCCCTCGCAGGGTTGTACCGCAGGATTAATCTTGCGCTACATCGTAAGAGGGACGGGAGCGCCCGTTAGCGCGCACTCCAAGGCCCGACCCCCACCCGGCCTTCCCCATTTTTCGCGAAGCACTCCCGA
>JAKANW010000225.1 GCA_021823555.1 Chloroflexota bacterium | reverse complement strand
GGCAAAATTTCCACTTCGTCGCCAAGGGCGAGCGCGCCGTCTGTCAACGTGCCGGTGACAACGGTGCCGAAGCCCGGCATAGTGAAGACGCGGTCAATGGGCAGGCGCGGACGTCCCAGGTCGAGGCGGGCGGGTTTGGTTTGCAGAAGGGATTGGATGGCCGCGATCAGTTTGTCGAGGCCCGATCGATTCTTGGCTGAGACGCGCAGAATGGGTGCGTCTTGGAGCACGGTCTCTCTCAAAGTGGAGCGAATGTCCGTTTCGACCAGATCCAGCCAGTTGGAGTCCGGGGCGAGGTCGGTCTTGGTCAGCACAACGAGACCGGCAGGGATTTGGAGCAGGTCCAAAATGGCGAGATGTTCTGTCGTCTGCGGCATCACGCCTTCATCCGCGGCGATGACGAGCAGCGCCGCGTCGATGCCCCCGATGCCAGCCAGCATGTTTTCGATGAAGTCGCGGTGACCGGGCACATCCACGATGCCGATCTCTTCACCGTTCGGCAGCGTGAGCCAGCCGAACCCGAGATCAATTGTCATCTCGCGTGCCTGCTCTTCCTTGAGCCGGTCGGGATGGACACCGGTGAGCGCGGCGATGAGGGTGGACTTTCCGTGGTCAACGTGACCTGCTGTGCCAATAACGCGCATGAAAATTTCTTTCTTTTTTCTTCTTTCCTCTTTTTGCGCAATGGAAGAAGTAAGAAGGCGGTGCGTATTTTATTTCGTTTTCTTCGTAGCCTTCTTGCCGTGCCCCATGATGCGTTCGTAATCGGTGAGCCATTCGTGCGCCCAATTCATCAACTCTTGCAACTGACGCTCAGTGGATTCAGTGGTCTGATGGAGTTGATCCTGCACGGTTTGGATAGGCTCTTCGTAGGCGTCCACGCGGCTGACCGCGGTTTGCATGGCGGTGCGCAGTTCGCGGATGGCCTCATCCTGGGTGAGGGTGAGCGCCGTCCAGCGTTTTTGGTCATCGGCTTTGAAGGCGGTCCATTCCTGGCGTGAGCGTTCCTCAGCCAGGCGCTGCATCTCAGATACTTCGTTGATGCGCCGCTCGAGCTTCTGGTTGAGTTCCAAGTAGGTGTCTTGGGCGCGCTTCGCGGCGCGCGTGACTTCCTCAGCGCCCTGAATCTGCGCGTACAACAGGGATGCCTGATTTTTGAAATCGTCGACGCGGGTATTCCATTCTTTCCAGGCGCGGTCGCGTTCGATCTGGGCGCGCGTCTGCTGGTCGATGAACACGGCCTGAGCTTGTTTCCGCTCCACTTCGCTGGAGAGCAATTCGTTCATGCGGTTTTCCACATTACGCAGGCTGTCGTTGTTCAACTGCATTTTGTCGCGGGTTTCATCGAGACGTTTGCGCAGTGCAATGATATCGCCTGACATATCCGCTACGCGCTTGACATCCTGCCTGCGAACCTCGTCACTGGCTTTTTGCGCCTGCTGAAGGCTATCGTGGATATCCACCATGCTTTCCACGCGCATCTTGAGGTCGGTAACGGATTGGGAGATGCGTATCTCGTCGGCGATCTTGTCTTTGAGCTGCTTGCGGATGTCGCTTGTGTCGGTCAGCTTGCGGACTTCCTCAACGCTTATGAATAATTTTTCAATCTGCCCCTGATACCGCTCGGCAATTTCTTTTTCGCGTTTCTGGGCATTGCGTTCCACTTCTGCGATGGCGGCGGTGGTGTCGCTGCGCTGGCGGGAAAACATATCGTCAAATTGATTGAGACGCGAAGCCGTGGAGGAAATGTCGGCCAGGTCCTTCGAAAGTGTTTTGAGCTGTTTGGCGAGCGCATCGACGCTGGTTTCGATGGATTCGAGGCGCTTATCCAGCGCCGTGGACGATTCCTTATCCTTGCGGTGTTCTTTTTCCAACCAGTCAATGCGTTTGATCAATTGCTCGAATTCCATGGGATTCTCCAAAAAGGGCGGCGCGTGGCCAGCCCTGTGATGTCATTAAGTTGGGCAAATTATACTGCCTTAATTTACAGGACAGAAATGATGCGGTTTTGCAAGTCCCACAGGCGGCGGTACAAACCTTCCGTTCTGAGTAATTCTTCATGCCTGCCGCGTTCTACAATCCGCCCCCGGTCCATCACCAAAATCTGTTCGACGTTTTCGAGGCTCACCAGCCGGTGCGTGATGAGCAGGGATGTCCGCCCGCGCATCACTTCAAAGAGCGTGGCGAGTACATCCTGCTCGGTCAGCGGGTCGAGGTTGGCGGTCGGTTCGTCTAAGACCAGGATCGGCGCATCCTTCAGCAAGGCGCGTGCGATGGCCAGCCGTTGGCGCTCGCCGCCCGAAAGGCGCAATCCCTGCTCGCCGATGAACGTGTCATATTTTTTCGGCAGCGACTCGATAACCTCATGAATGCGCGCCGCGCGTGCGGCAGATTCCATTTCCTCTTGCGTCAACTTGGGACGCGCCAAACGTAAATTCTCGCGAATGGACGTGTTGAAGAAGTAGCTGTTCTGCGAGACGACGGCGAATCGGGCGCGGACTTGGGCTTGGTTCAGCAATTGGAGCGATTGCCCGCCCAGGCGGATCTCGCCGCGCTCGTACTCCCAGAAGCGCATCAGCAAACTGACGAGCGTACTCTTCCCCGCACCGCTCGGCCCGACAATGGCGATGGATGTTCCGGGTTGAAGGCTAAAGGTGACGTGGTCGAGGGCGGGGGAGGATGTGTTGGGGTAGGTGAAGGAGAGATCCGAAAATTCGATATTTGACGCTCGAGTATCGAATTCCGAATGCCGAATATCGTCTTTTATAACTGGTTCCGTATCCACCACTTCGAACAAGCGGCGCGCAGCTTCGCGAGATGCGTTCCACATTTGGGCGGCCAGCGGCAGCGACGTGACCGCTTCGAACGAGGCGAAGGTCAGCAGGGCCAGCGGGGCGATCATCACGCCGCTCAACGCGCCGCGCGTGACCATCGGAATGGCCAGCACGATTATGGTGAACATGCCCAGGTTGGTGAGCAGGACGGAAAGCCCCGACTGCAGGCCGGTGATGGTCGCCATGTGTTTTTGCGAATTACCATAGTCCACGCCGATGGTTTGAATCTGTGCCAGGCGGTCGGGGCCGCGGCCATAGGCCAGCAGGTCGGGCAACCCTTGGATGTTATCCACGAGCTGCGATTGCAGGTTGGCGCGGCGGGTGATGAAGTCCGTGCCGGGGCGGCGGCTGAGAGTCTGTGCGAGGAGCGGTAGGATCAAGCCGATGGCGAGGAAGAAGCCCGCCAGGGCCAGACCAAACGCGGGGTGGAATGAAGCGAGGAAGGCGGCGGTGATGAGTCCAACCACGAGGGCGGTCAACGGCGGAGAGATGACGCGTACGTAGAAATTTTCCAGCGTGCCCACGTCGTTGATGATCCGCGTCAGCAGATCGCCGGCGCGGAATTCCAGCAGGCGAGCCGGCGCGAGCGGTTCGAGTTTTTCGTAGAACCAGGTGCGCAGGCGGGCGAGCAGGCGGAAGGTGACATTGGTGGAGACCAACCGTTCGGCGTAGCGGAACACACCGCGCATGATGCCGAAGAATCGCACGCCCACGATGGCGACTTCCAGCGCGGCGATGGATGGGTGCAGCGCGGCCTCCGAGATGAGCCAGGCCGAGGCGCCCATGAGTCCGACGCTCGCGCCGACGGTCAGTGCGCCGAGCAGGACCGAGAGCGCGACGAGCGGCCAACTTCCGGTGAGGAAGGAGAGCAGGCGGGGAAGGATGAAGGATGGACGCTGGACGGTGGATGTTTGGTTGGTAATTGGTGATTGGCGATTGGTGGTTGGCGCGGCGATTTTTGGCGATATGATTTCGTTCTTCCCTTCGACAGCGCTCAGGACGGGCTTTCCTCTTTCTTGCGGAGCGTGGCTCGATGCTTCGTAGGTTTTTACCATTCCAGCGTATGCGCCATTGAGTGCAAGAAGTTCGCGGTGCGTGCCCTGTTCGATGATGCGGCCTTGGTTGAGCACGATGATCTGGTCGGCTTGGTAGACGGTGTTGAGACGATGTGCGATGGTGATGACGGTGCGGTTTTTCGTTAATTCGTGTTTGGACTCTTCGAGCAGGGATTCGGTTTCGGGGTCGAGGCTGGAGGTGGGTTCGTCGAGGATCAGGATGGGCGCGTCCATGAGGAAGGCGCGCGCCAGGGCGAGACGTTGGGCCTGTCCGCCGCTGAGACGCGCGCCGCCTTCACCAATGACGGTTGCATAGCC
Source organism: Chloroflexota bacterium (assembly GCA_021823555.1). The sequence goes on along the minus strand of JAKANW010000225.1, from coordinate 1,560 downwards.
TTCGGGCAGTGATTGGACGAATTCGTGCAGGTGTGCGGCGCGCGCCGCGGCGATCATTTCCTCGTCGCTGGTTTCGGGTTTGCCGAGTTTGATGTTGGCCGCGAGTGTGTCGTGAAAGAGGTGCGGTCGTTGGGGAACCCAGGCAATGGAAGGATGAAGGATGAAAGATGAAGGATGAATTTGGGAATTGGGAATTGGTGATTGGTCAGAGCTGGCTTGAATGTGGATGAAGCCGGAGGCGGGTTGGAGGAAGCCGAGCAGGAGGTTGACTAGCGTGGATTTGCCGGCGCCGGTCTTGCCGACGATGGCAATATGCTCGCCCGCGTGGATGGTCAGGTTGATATTCTGGAGGGTGGGGGCGGATTCGTCGGGGTAGGTGAAGGAGACATCCGTAAAACGTAAAACGTAATTGGTTGTTGGTATTGGATCACTGATCGATGAAGGCGGTTCGTTGATTGGCGTATCCAAAATTTGATAGATGCGCTTCGCAGCGGTGGTGCCAGACATTCCGGCGTGGAAGCGCGCGCCGAGCATGCGCAAGGGCATGTAGAACTCCGGTGCGAGGATGAGCAGGAAGAGCGCCTGATGGAATTCCATCTTTGCGTAGAGCAGGCGCAGGCTAATCTCCACGGCGACAACCGCGGTGCTGATGGTGGCTAGCAATTCGAGGGCGAGAGCCGATAAGAACGTGATGCGTAAAACGCTGAGTGTCACATCGCGGAATTGGTCGCTGGCTTTGGCAATGTTCTTGGCGTGGGCTTTGGATTGGCCGAAAATTTTGAGGGTGGTCAGTCCTTGCAGGCTGTCGAGGAAGTGGGCCGAGAGGCGGCTGAGCGTCTCATACTGGCGTTTGGTGACGGCTTCCGCTCCTTTGCCGATCAGGATCATGAAGAAGGGAATCAGCGGTGCGGTGACGAGCAGGATCACGCCAGAGAGCGGGTCGAGCGGAAAGACGAAGATTAAAATGGAAAGCGGGACCAGCGCGGTGATGACGAGCTGCGGCAGGTATTGGCTGTAATATGCGTCGAGCGCTTCGATGCCCTCCACCGCGGCGGTGGTCAATTCGCCGGTGCGCTCGCGGCGCGTGTAGGCGGGACCAAGCTGTAGGATGTGGGCGAAGAGCCGCTGGCGCAGGTTGGTTTTGATGCGTACGGCCACCGCGTTGGCGGAGACGTCGCTTAGCCAGGCGAGCAGAGCGCGGCTGGCGATGAAAAACAGAATCAGGCGCAGGAGGGGCGTCACTTGCGCAAGGGTTTGCCCGCCCAGGAAGACTCCGTCGATGGCCCCGCTGATAAACCAGGCTTGCCCGATGGTCAGGAAGCCGGCCAGAAGTCCGGAGAGAATCGTGATGGCGAGGGGGAGACGCGCGTCGCGGGTGAGAGTTAGGAGTCGGCGATGCATTTCGGAGTGTTGGGTGTCAGGTTAAAAACTTAGGAGGTTGATGTTGTCCATCAACCTCCCAATTATACGTGTGGTTAGTAAACGAGCGTTTTCTTGTCGGCGCTGATGCGCTTGCGGAACATGTAGTATGTCCAGCTTTGGTAGGCGAGCACGATGGGG
>JAKANW010000224.1 GCA_021823555.1 Chloroflexota bacterium | reverse complement strand
TTCTCCAGGATGGTGATGCGCATACTGCGGATCTGCGCCTGGAGCGAATCGCCGAAGGTGCCAAACTCGAAGCAGGTGCCGAACAGCTTCTTGGCAGGGAATTTCTCATCGCGCAGCTGATAAATGTATTCTGTAATATCACCGGTGACTGAATAGAACTCGGACGGGGTGGTCGTCACGATCAGCGGATAATCGAAACGCCGCTTCAACTCCGCCGCCGGGGCTGGTTCCCGCGTCGAGTTGACCATGCTCATCTGATAGCGCGGCCCATAACCTGTGTGCAGGTCGAAGTGGATGATCTGATCGTAGGATTCGAACGCCTCTCGGAAGAGACCCTTCATCACGCGTGTGTTTTCCTGTGTGGCCTGCCCGCCAAACTGTACGCCGCGCGGATGGCGGTACTGTCCGCTCAAGGTGCCGAGGCGGATACGCGTGACCCCCAGACTCGTGATGGCGCCCAGCAGGCGCGCATAAAAAGCCAGGTCGCTCAGGAACAGGAATCTCACCGGGCGGGGCGGGTTCAACAGCGGGATGAGCGGCTCGTAATCCTGGTTGACTGTCGGGTCGAAGTTTTCATTCCACAGGAAGTTGCGGTTCAGGTCCACGTTGTTTTCGTTGTAACGGCGGCGGTTCTTCATGCCCCACGGGTTGATGGCATGGACGAACAGCAGCCCCGTGTTCTCGGGGTTGAGGCGCGGCGCAAAGTCGTCCAGGAACAGTCTTTGCACGGCTGAACCGACGTAGCCTTCGATGCCGTGCAGGCCGGTCGTGACGATGACCAGATTCTCTTTCTTGCGCGGTTCTGCCCAAATCCAATCCATCGTCAGGTTGGGATTGCTTTTTAACGGGTGATATCCCAGCCGCGCCCGCGGCCATTTGGGCTGGAGCAGGCCGAGGCTTTGTTTGAAGCGCTCGCGTGAGCCGTCATAGGAATCGGGAAAATAATTCATGGTAATCCTTTTATTCAGTTTTGCTGTTCAAATGTCGTTGCGAGGAGGGTGTTCTTCCCGACGAAGCAGTCTCCTCGCGACTTGTAGCCGAAAACTCGAACGAAAACAGGGGATTGCTTCGCAGCGTACGCTCGCAACGACATTATCAATAGTTCTGTAGGTAGTACGCCCTGCTCGTGAACAATCAGAACGGTCCGAAGTGAATGGCTACTGCCAGCCCAAGAAAAGCGACGGTTGCCAGCAGAACCCAGAACCAGAGTTTGGCCGTCCAGCGGATCCATTGAGGGTAACTGACGACCGTCAGGCCGAGGCAGATGAGCAGGACGGGATTGGTGGGGTAAGCCAGGTTGGAGAAACCATCGCCGAAGCAGTAAGCCAGCACGGTGGTCTGGCGGGTCACGCCGATCAGGTCGGCCAGCGGCAGCAGGATGGGCATCATCAGGAAGGCTTTGGCCGAACCGGAAGCGACGAAGAACTCGATGCCGAGCGCCAAGCCATAGATGATGACGGCTGCCGCGAACGGGGTGGTGGATTGGAAGGGCTGCGCGGCAGCGTGCAAGATGGTGTCCATGATGCCGCCGGAGAGCACAATGTGTTTGATGCTGACGGCCATCAGGATGAGCGGGATGCCGGGCAGGATGCCGGAGATGCCTTCCCACAGCGCCACGCCGACCGTTCTGCCGCCCGCGCCGGAAAGGAAGCCCGCGCCCACACCTGCGATCAGGAAGAACACGCCCACCAGCGGCAGGGCGTAATCCGAGACGGCGGGAATGAACGGCCCGGCAAACAGCGTGGCCAGGATGAGCACAGTGAAGCCCAGGAACCAGGCGATGGCGCGGCCCAGTTTGGGGTTGTCCGCGGCCAGTTCGGTTTGCATGGAGGCGTACTTCTGGCGTTCCTTTTCGTCCTGGCCATGCAGGAGCGAAGCAGTCGGGTCGCGATCAATCCTTTTGGCATAGCCTGTGATGAAGACGGCTAAGATGCCGTAGATGACTGCAAAGATGATGATGCGCAGCCACGCGCCCGAGAAGAGCGGCAGTCCCGCCAGTCCCTGCGCCACGCCGATGGTGAAGGGATTGGTGATGGCCGCCGAGAAGCCCATGTTGGTAGCCAGGATGGACATGCCCAGCCCGACCAGCGCGTCCCAGCCGAGCGAATAGGAGAGAGCAATCATCACGGGCACGAGCGGGATGACTTCCTCGAAGATGCCGAAGAAGGCGCCCATGGCCATGAAGACCAGCGAGATGACCAGCAGGAGCAGGTATTTCTGCCCGCCAAAGCGCCGCACCACCCGCCCGATGACCGCTTTGACGATGCCGCTCTTGTCGAGGACGGCGAACGAGCCGCCGATGAAGAGCAGGAAGATGATGATGACGATGATGGTCAGGTTGCCTTCCGCACCCAACACTTCAACCGGGGCGGTGAACCAGCGCCAGATTGGATAATCGGGGCGCTGCGTGAACTGGAAGGAATTTGGATCAATGACCTGGCGTCCTTCGGCTTCGACGCGGGTATATTGTCCCGCCGGGATGAGGCGGGTCAGAATCCCCGCGATCATCATCAGCGCGAACAAAATGACCAGCGACTGGATGAAAGCTCGCTGGCTGATCTGTGCTCCCGATTTTTGCTGCATGGCATTCTCCTTTGTTGTTTTTACTCAAACCATTTTTCTTCCAGCGCGGGCCATTCGCTGGATTGGTCGGCGCGCTCTTTCCAGTTCTCCTTGCCGCTCCAGGATTCGATCTGGATGGCGTAGACGGAGGTGGCGCGTAATTCCTTGTCCGTGATCGGACGGTATTCTCTTCCTGCCGTCATTTTTGGGAAATATTTTTTCAGCAATCCGTAAAGAGCCTGGCGCGCCTCTTCAGGATCTTCGATAACATAGGCCGCGCCAAAGACCATCACACTTCTAAATTGCAGCGAAAATTCCAGCGCAACGTTGGAGGGTAAGAATCTGCCCAGTTCGCTGGCTTCCAGGCAGACTTTTGGATTCCGCTCGAGGTTGGCGCGGATGCGTCCGGCGATGTTGGAGTGGAAGATGACCCGGTGATTCTGCTCGTCGAACCAGAACGTGCTGGGGGTCAGGAACGGCTGGTCGTCCCAGGAGGAAGCGATGTGCCCGACCTGGGCATCCCGCAGAAAGGCGCGGATAAAGTCATCTTCGCGTTTGTATTCGGGCAGGCGTTGGAACGCGGTAGGAGGTTGGCTGTTATAGTTGTGCGGCATGGGTCATCCGAAGATGTTATAGACCAGGATGGATAGGGCGAGTACCACAACACCGATGATGGCTGTTGTCGCCAAAACATTGTAGCCGCGCAGAACATCCAATGACCATTGTTTGGCGCGCTCAGGCAGGGACGCGTCGCTGGCGGTCTGGGCGTAGGTGACGGCGAAGTTGCCGCGCATGGTGAAGCCGCCCCACACACTGAGCAGGCCAAAGATGATGATGGCCGAGCCGGTCACGAACAAGCCGTCGCTGAATTCCGTGGCCGTCTTCCAGCCGCGCAGCCAGCCGAACAAGCCGACCAGCATACCGATGACCAATCCGCTTGCGATGCCGGTCAGCAGGATTTTCAGGAAATTTCGAAGAGAGTCTTTCATGGGAATTTCTAATCATCCACCAACAGGGATTTGTAAAAGGTCCATAAGGCTGTGTATCCAACTGCCGCCGAGGCGACGATCACCAGCCAGCCCCACCAACCGAGATTCCCCAGCCAAAGTAACAGGAAATAGATTGCCGTACCGCTGGTCACTGCACCCAGCAGCGCTACCTCCGTGGCGATCAGGTTGGCGATGCTGTAGGGTTTGTTGATGTGGGGGATGGTTTCGTTTCCCCATTTAAAAGCATCCTTGATTTCGGGGTGATGTTTTAAATAGAATTGCTTGAGCTGGTTCATGGCTTGCGCGGATTCGTGCCAGGCGGCGCGCAGGCGGGCCAGTTGAGCAATGGTCAGGGCCCCCAGTCCCGTCATGACCAGGAACAAAATGAAAAACGCCAGCGCCACGTGCTGGATGTTCTCCGGTGCGAACTGCGTGCCCAGGATGGCAGCCACGATGGAACCCACCGAGACAAAATAGAAGGATGCCACGCGGGCGCGATCCTCATTGGCCTGGAAGGCAGTATTGGCAATATAGTCATATTCGGACTTCAAGATTTCGTCCGGGGTCAGTTTGGGTTTAGCCATGCTCTTCTCCCAAGTTGAAGATATGGATAATTATCGCACAACTTTATAAAAAAGTCCCGCATCACACGGGACTTTTGGCTGCTGCCGTTTAATGGACTGGGGCTACACCTCGAACGCCCACTCACCCTTGCGCATCACCGGTTCCGGCTTGCCATCCGCGCGAACGCCGTCAATGTCCAGTTTGTTCGAGCCGACCATAAAGTCCACGTGCGCCAGGCTGACATTGCCGCCCAGCGCCGCGAACTGGTCATCGGTGATGTCTTCTGCGCCTTCCAGGTTGACGCGGTAGGCGCGTCCGAGCGCCAGGTGGCAGGAGGCGTTCTCGTCAATCAGCGGATCGTAGAATAGAAATCCACTGCTGGCAATCGGGGAACTGACCGGCACCAGCGCCACTTCGCCGAGCCGCGAAGCGCCTTCGTCGGTGTTCACCAATTTCTTGAGGATCGTCTCGCCTTTTTTCGCTGTCACTTTGACCACGCGGCCCTTTTCAAAGGCCAGGCTGAAATCCTCGAGCAGGGTGCCGCTGTAGCTGAGCGGCATGGATGCGCTCACCACACCGTCTATCTGCTCCCGGTGGGGCAGGGTGAAGACTTCCTCGGTAGGCAGGTTGGCTACGAACTCGATGCCATTCCTGGCCTTTTCGCGGGCGCTGATCCACTTGTGTCCGCGCGGCAGGCCAATGGTCAGGTCTGTGCCGGGCGCGGTGTATTTCAAAGCGGTGTATTGCTTGCCGGTCAGGTATTTCCCGCGTTTGAGCAGGTTCTGTACATGTTCCTCCCAGGCAGCCACCGGGTCTGGCTGGTCTACGCGGGTGATCTGGAAGATGGTCTCCCACAGTTTGGCTTCGGCCTGGTCACGCGGCAGAGCTGGGAAAACTTTCACCGCCCAATCTGGTGACGAGGCGGCCACCACCAGCCAGTTGATCTGGTTGCCTGTCACAGCCAGGCTGACCGGGTTGAATTGTTCGAGATGGGTCTTCTGCATGGCGCCGACGCGTTCGGGGTCAAGATCGCTTAGCAGGCCGGGATTGTTCGAGCGGATGGTGAGCATGGCATCGCCTTTATCAACCATTTTCATCAAACCTTGAATGTGCCAGGTGGAATACTCGTCGAAGGAGTCTGCCGGGGCATACTGAACGCGCGTCCGCAGCAGGCCCTCGTCGTTCCAGATCACGTCCACGTAGCGGGCGCCTGCTTCATAGGCCACGCGGGTGATCTCGCGCACCAGCGGTGCGACGTGCAATGGAACGCCGCGCGTGGAAGCATTGTTGATGATCAGCCGCTGGCCGGCCCGCAGGTTCAGGCCGGCGCGTACGATCAAATCGGCATATTTCTTGAGAGATTCTTCTAATGATGGCATTGGCGATCCTTCTCCATAAAGATGCATAAGTATAGCATGGACTTGCCCGCCTGGGATGGAAAAATCAAAAAGCTTTCCCGGAAACTCCTGTGAAAGCATTCTCAGTAGTTCACGAAAACGTAGTAACGACTTCAGTCATTCGGGTAAAAAGCGACTGAAGTCGCCGCTACGAAGCCAGGGCAATCGCATCTAAATTCCTGCGGCCAGCACCTTGAGCAAGTACTCATCGTTCCAGGCGGCTTGCAGTTGTTTGGCGTGAATGCCACCTTTGGCCGTTTTCTCCTG
>JAKANW010000223.1 GCA_021823555.1 Chloroflexota bacterium | reverse complement strand
GCGATAGTGCGCGCAAGGATGTGGAAAAGTTGACGTGGGTGGCGAGGGAAGAAAGGGTGATGGAATGGCTGGAAAAAGGCAGGTAAGATAGTTGCGTTATAAAGTTCCAGGTGCTTCCATTACCCTTGAAGGAGAATTGCATGAAACATAAATTATCACTTCTGTTGATCGCCGCCGCGCTTTTGGCGTCCCTGGCTTGCGAGACGTTGACGGCTCCGCTTGCAAAGCGACCGGTAGATATAGCTACCGCGCTGCCGCCGCCCACGGCGACAGAGAAGCCGGTCATTGCAACCACCGAGACGGTCACGGATACTGTTGCCGCCCCGACGGTTGAGACTCCAATAGTTGATACTCCAGCGGCGGATACCCCAACGAGTCCCGTCCCAACCGAGACGCTGGCCACCGCACAGCCCGATTGTTCCAATAGTGTAGTCGTTGATCTACGGAGTACCAATAAAGGGCAATATCTTGAAATATGCGCTAATGGGCAATCGTATGAGATCGGTCCGCTGGAGAAGGGAGGCTATGCGGTTGGCCCCAACAACAAGTTTTTGGTGTATGCCACCAACAGTGGTCAGGTATACGCGCTGCGGATCGGGGAGACCCAACTTCAAGCCATTGGCGACCTGAAGGATCTGGCTGCCATTCGGCGGAAGGATGAACCAAAGTACGCCTTTGAATTTACGGGGGACAATCCCTATAACGTGGTCATCCGTGAGCTGGTTTACAGCCAGGACAAAACTTTGGTCATTCCCTCCTTCATCTCTGCGCCTTGAGGCAGGGAGACCGGTAAATTTCAAACATCCCAATGGATAAACTCCACTGGGATGTTTTTAGTTTTCTGGATGACGCCGATTTTATTCCCATTCTCTGAAACCACAACCGCCAAAAATTAACTGGGGTAGAATCAATCGCCATGAAACCCCAACATTTTTCTACACGCGATTTCATCTGGATTCTGCCTCTTTCCCTCCTCCTCGGTGCGGGACTTGCCTCCCTCCAGCCCGGGAACTGGTTTATCGGTTGGGCAGGATTCTCTTTCCTCTTTCTTCTTTCCTTTTTCATCCTCACGCTTGCAACCCGCTGGGCAGGCGGCGGGAAAGTTCTGGCTTGGATGGTGGCGTTGGCTTTCTTCCTGCGGATTGCAACAGGTGTGGCAACGTATTTGCTTTTGCCGGTCAATGGCTATAACGAACCGGACGACAAGGCAGGCTTTGTCTTCACCGATGCACATCGCCGCGATAACCAGGCCTGGGAATTGGCAAGTTCTCGGGCGCCGATCTACAAGGCATTCAGCCAGAAATATGCCTATGACCAATACGGCGGCCTGCTGGCGTTCAGCGCACTGGTCTATCGCTATTTCTCGCCGGACGTGCATCGTCCGTTGATGCTGACGCTGCTCTCCGCCTTGATTGCTGCGCTGGGGATTCCGTTTTTGTGGAGGGCGGCCAGCCTGCAATGGGGGGAGAAGGTTGCGCTGGTCTCGGGCTGGCTCTTTGTCCTTTACCCTGAAAGCATCCTGCTCGGCAGCGAAGCCATGCGCGAGCCATACCTGATGACCTTCAGCGCGATGGCTTTGTGGGGATTTGTGGAGTGGCGCGCTTCGCCTTCGACCTTCGTTTTGCGCCGGCCTCCGCTCCCCCTCCGGGGACTTCGCAGCGCGATGCTTTGGCTTGGCATTGCCCTGGCAGGCATGTTGCTGATCTCGCCGGCCATCGCCTTGGTGACACTCATTATCCTGGGCGGCTGGCTGTTTTTCACCAATGAGCGCGGACGTATCCCCTGGTGGGTCATCGCCTCTGCGGTATTGGTCTTTGTGGTGGGACTCTTTATCCTGTCCTCTGCGTTGAATCGACAGGGGAACTTGAACGCGGGCACGCCGGTGGGCATTATTGGAGCGTTCGTGCGCGAAGCGGTAAAGTGGGATGTGTATCAATTGGAACGCGGCTCGGGCTGGGTGCAAAAGCTTTTCGATACGATGCCGTCTCTTTTGCGATTGCCCTTTGTGGTCACTTATGGAGTGTTGCAGCCGGTGCTGCCGGCCACCTTCTTCGAGCCGACCACGTTGACCTGGCAGGTGATCGGCATCCTGCGGGCGGCAGGTTGGTACACGTTGCTGCCAGTGCTGGTCTTCGCCCTTTTAACGGGAGCAGGCCAGGGGGCGGATGAGAAGCGGGGAGAGGTCAAATTATGGCTGTGGCTGTCCCTCATCATCTGGGGCTGGATCCTGTTCTCATCCCTGCGCGGCGGCGGCGATCAATGGGACAATCCGCGCTATCGCGCCATCCTGTTCCTGTGGCAGGCTCTCGTCGCGGGACAGGCTTTCGTGTGGTGGCGGGAGACTCGGCACAGGTGGTTCCCGCGCATCCTGGCGGGCGAGCTGGCTTTCCTGCTGGTCTTTACGGAGTGGTATGCCAGCCGCTATTATCACGTCGGTTGGCAAATGCCTTTCGGTTGGATGATTATCCTGATCTTGGGACTGTGGGCGGTAATCTTCGCAGGCGGCTGGTGGTGGGATCGTCGCAGACGCCACGCTTGACACATTCGAATCACAGTTTATAATTCAGCCATTGAATTTTGGACAAGGAGAATTCATGCCTACTGCTCTGATCACAGGAATTAACGGTCAGGACGGCTCGTATCTGGCCGAGTTTTTGCTTGGAAAAGGTTATCGCGTCATTGGGCTGGTGCGCCGTTCAAGCACGCAGACATACGAGCGTATCCAGCATTTGTTGGATGATATCACGGTGGTGCAAGGCGATTTGCACGACCAGGGGTCACTGCTTTCGCTGCTCGAAGAGCACGAACCGACCGAGGTCTACAACCTGGCGGCGCAGTCGTTCGTGGCGGTTTCATGGAGCCAGGCAGTCCTGACCGGGGAAGTGACGGCGCTGGGCGTCACCCGGCTGCTGGAAGCCATTCGCTTCGTGAATCCGAAGATCAAGTTCTACCAGGCTTCCTCGAGCGAAATGTTCGGCAAGGTGATGGAAGTGCCGCAAAATGAATCCACGCCGTTCTATCCGCGCAGTCCTTACGGCGTGGCGAAGGTGTACGGCCATTGGATCACCATCAACTACCGCGAGTCTTTCGATATGTTCGCCGCTTCGGGCATTCTCTTCAATCACGAAAGCCCGCGCCGCGGCATCGAGTTCGTGACCCGCAAAATTTCCGATGGGGCGGCGCGCATCAAACTGGGCCTGTCCAAGGAGTTGCGACTCGGCAACCTTGAATCCCGCCGCGACTGGGGCTACGCCGGCGACTATGTGGAAGCCATGTGGATGATGTTGCAACAGGAAAAGCCCGAAAATTACGTTGTTGGCAGCGGTGAAACCCATTCGGTGCGTGAGTTTTGCGAGATTGCCTTTGGCCGAGTGGGGTTGGATTACAATCAATACGTCGTGCAGGATGAGCGTTTCTACCGTCCCGCCGAAGTGGATCTGCTGGTCGCCGATCCATCCAAGGCCCGTTCGGTGCTGGGTTGGGAACTTTCGGTTAGTTTCAAGGAACTGGTTGAGATGATGGTGGACAGCGACATGGAACGCTTGAGCAAACAAGCCGCATAGGCCATGTCTGCGCAAATCGCAACTGCCTTTCAAGAGAAAAAGTGGCCCGCCGTGTTGGCGGGCCTCTTGGCTTTCTTGGGGCTGGTTGTGTTCGCGGCGCAGGGCTGGAACTACGCCCGCACCACCGTCTCGAGTCTCGACGAAGGCGCCTATCTCTACAAGGGATACTTGTTTGCCACTGGACAGTACCATCCATTTGAACCCTACGGCGTATGGACCAACAAGGCCCCTCTGGCTTTCCTGATTCCCGGCTATGTGGAAAGGATTTTTGGCCCTGGGCTGATGACCGGACGAACTCTTGCGCTTCTCTTCGGGAGCCTCAGCCTGCTCCCGTTATGGATAGCTTCCCGCCGCCTGGGCGGACCCTGGCTGGCCGCTGCGGCAGTGTGGGTCTATGCGCTCAGCCCCGCAGTTATCAAAATTTATAGTGAAGCCGTCACTCAAAGCACGATCCTCTTCTTGATGGCCTGCATCCTGGCGTTGTCGCTGGGCGAGGACCGTCCGCTCTGGCAGTTGCTCCTGGGCGGTTTCCTGGCGGGCCTGATGATCTTCGTCCGCCAGAACATGCTGCTGGTGCTGCCGCTGCTGGTGTTGTACATTCTCTGGCAACGGGGCTGGAAGCCAGCCTTGTATACAGCCTTGGTCGGCGGCGCGGTAGTGATCTTCTTCCACGTGCTCTACTGGCCGTACATCATGCAGTTGTGGCTGCCGTGGCTGCCGAAGAGTATCGCCGCTCTGTTCGACCAATACGCCGCGCACGCCTCCGGCGCGCCCTCCTGGAATCCCAGCGTGGATGTGAATGGGCGCATTCTGTCGTTCTTTCAGGGTGTACGTTTTCACCTGGCAACCATTTTTGGCATGGTTGTCGGTCTGTTGTTGTGGCCCAAACGCAAGGACTGGCCCTCGGCTGGAGTCTCGCAGACCGAGTTCCGCGCAGCGGTATTTTTGGGCGCCCTCTTCATCGGCCTGTTGCTGATGCACTCGTGGGCATCCATCACCAACGATTACTGCGTCTTCTGTTTTACGCCTTACGTGGCTTTCTTCAACGTCGCCGCGATTTTGTTCACCGTGATTCTGATTCGCGTGCTGGCGCGGGACGCGCATCCAGTCCGCCAGGTTCTGCTGGCGCTGGCCGTGCTGGTGCTCTTTGCGGGCATCGGTTACTCGGCCTTTGAAGATTGGGGCGATGGGTTGCTTTTGCTCAATGTCCCGCGTGTTAGCGGCGGACATCTCCTGCCCGGCTTCACCACGCTGTGGGATATGATCTCGAACAAGTTCGCCCTCGAACGCAATGTTGCTGAAAAGATCGTTTCCACGGTCGCGGGCGCTTTTGTCGGAGTCTTCTTTCTTCTTTTATCTTTTCTCATCAAGCGGTTGAAATTTCCCCGGGTCAATTATGGCTATTTCCTGGCCGTTTCACTTCTGATCGCCAGCCTGTTCTTCTCGCCATTGCTGGCAGGTGGCGCCGCCAAGCCCGATTGCGCGGCCATGGATGTGATTGCCGCCAACGAGCAGGTCGGCGCGTACCTGGCTGAGAATATCCCCGCGGGAAGCCAGGTCTACTGGAACGGCGGACTATCGGTCGCGCCACTGTTGTATGCCAGGGATATCGAAATCTACCCCGCCCAGATCAATGACGGTTATGCTTTTTACATTGGCGGGGATTCTCAAGAGTTGCTAAAATATGGTTTCTGGAACGATGCGCTGGCCGCGCAGTGGTTGAAGGAAGCCGATTATGTCATCGTCGAGGGTTGGCGCTACGCGGACATGAAGGCCGACCTCCCGCCGTCAGCGTATGACGAGCTGCCTCGCTCCCCGAACCAGATTTCCTGTCTGGCTGGAAGCGGGCTGCGAATCTTCAAGAGGAAGTAAATGGATCTCTCCCTGGTCATCCCCGTTTATAACGAAGAAAAGAATCTGCCGCTGTTGTTCGAGGCCATCTATCAAATCCTGCCTCCGATGAAAAAGGAGTGGGAGGTGATCCTGGTCAACGATGGCAGCCGCGACTGCAGCCTGGATGTGCTGCGCGAGTATGCCGCCAAGGACGCGGAACATGTGCGGGTGGTGTCGTTCCGCCGTAACTTCGGGCAGACCGCCGCCATCGCCGCGGGCATTGATTATTCTTCGGGCGCGACCATCGTCCTCCTGGATGCCGACCTGCAGAACGATCCCGCCGACATCCCGATGCTGCTCGCCAAACTCGACGAGGGCTACGACAGAT
>JAKANW010000222.1 GCA_021823555.1 Chloroflexota bacterium | reverse complement strand
AACGCGGGTTGAACCTCGACGCGGGCCGGGTCGATCATGCCCAACAGGCCGACGAAGACCAGGTCGTGTTCTAACTCGTCTGTTTGGACATCCCCTGTCAAGTCGCGCCTGTCCTTTTCGACGCGGTAGGCCACGCCCAGCACACGCAGTGCATCCTGCGTCATCATGTCGTTGGCCGCTAGGATGTGCTGGCGTTGGATGTCGATCAGTGGCACAGCCCGATCATCCATGGTTTGATAGTGCGTGCACAGGTCGAGCACCAGGTCGGGCGCGCCTTTGACAGCAACCACGCGCCAATTGCGCGCCTCCTCTGTATAGAATGGGGAAATATCTTCGGGGCAGGGCTGGCGCACCTGGTGGATGGTGACCATGCGCTTGCGTTCCGAATCGAAGGGAACCTCGTTCTCGCGCGGGTAGGCCTGCTTCACCTCCACCGGCAGCGCCCCCGCTTTGGCCGCGGCCACTAACAACGCGCCCTCGGTGGGGTCGCCGACGATACGGTATGTCTGCTGACTGTCTGCTTCGCCGGTGATCTCGATCTCGGCGTCATTGTTGAGCACGCCCAGCCAAAGGGCGGTCAACGCAGCAGGATAGCGCGTGATGTTGACTGGTTTTTTGTCCACCAGGAATTCGCCCTTGGGGACGTAGCCCGTGCCGGTCACTTCGATGTATTGCCCATCGGTCCATAGGCGGGTGACGGTCATCTCATTTTGGGTGAGCGTGCCAGTCTTGTCGGAACAGATCACGGTGGCAGAGCCGAGCGTCTCGACCGAGGACAATTTGCGGATCAGGGCGTGACGGCGAATCATCTCGCGCATCCCGAGCGCCAGGCTGATGGTCACGACGGCAGGCAAGCCCTCCGGCACAGCGGCAATCGCCAGGCTGACAGCGATAATGAAGACCTCGGTGATCTCGCCGGCGTATTCCTTGAGATACCCTAACGGTTCACTGAACAGCCCGGTGATGTCGGTGTAGTTGATCAATGCCACGATAAAAACGATTGCGACCAGAATCAGGGAGGCAATGCTTAGGGTCTTGCCCAACTGGTCGAGGCGGCGCTGGAGCGGTGTTTCCTCCGTTTCCACCGTTTGGAGCATGGTGGCGATCAGACCCAACTGGGTGCGCATCCCAGTATTGACGACCACCCCGCGTCCGCGTCCATAGGAAACCAGCGTGCCCATAAAGGCGGTGTTTTTCCGGTCACCGAGCGGAACATGTTTTTCCAAAACCGAGGCGGCGTTCTTTTGCACCGGCAGGGATTCGCCGGTCAGCGAGGCCTCTTCCACCCGCAGGTTGACCGCTTCCAACAAGCGCATATCTGCCGGGACGTAGTTCCCCGCTTCGAGAAAGACGATGTCACCCGGCGCCAGGTCACGCGCGGGAACCGATTGGCGGTGACCGTCGCGCAGCACTTGCGCGTCGGGCGCGGCCAGGCGTTTGAGAGCGGCCAGAGCCTGCTCGGCGCGTTGTTCCTGCACGATGCCCAGCACGGCGTTCAGGACGACGATCGCCATGATGGCCGCGGCTTCCACATAATCGCCCAGGAAGGCCGAAACAATCGAAGCGACGATCAGCAGAATCACCACGAAATTATTCAGTTGATCCCATAGCATGGATAGAAAACCGGGACGCGGCGCTTCCTGGAGTTGGTTCGGTCCATACTGAGCCAAGCGGGAGGCCGCCTGCTCACTAGTGAGACCGGCTTCGTGGACTTCCAGATTGCGAAGCACTTCATCCGCTGGCAGCGCGTGCCAGGCTTCAGTTTCGATTTGCACATTTGGGTTGGTTTGATCTTTGGTTTGCATCGAACGCCTCTCAGCTAAGAAGTTGCCCGTGCATCAACTAAATCCCCAGCATCTTATAGCATGACTGGCAAGGCACAGGGGGGGACGGTAATTCGTCCCCGCTTTCCTGCCCGGCCATATAGGTGAATAACGCCAGCGGGCCGCTGCCCATGCTGCGGCGTTTGATCGGCTCGATAAAACGCCTTCGTTCGCGTCCCTCCAACACTTGCGGCAATCCATCGCGGACATTGCCGAAAGAAAGCGTATCGAATGGATGCGGCTGGTCCTGGTAAAAACGCGGCACTTGTCCCTCCACGGTCAGCCCCAAATAAACGCAGGGCGTCACATCTCCGCGGTGGTTGATGTAGACCGCGTTGGCTGGGTCTGCGTCGCAGACGAGGGTGTTCGGCTCGGTCTGCAGCGGGTAGACTCTCAGCGGAATGTGGAGCCGCTGGGCGGCTTCCCTGGCGCGTGTGATGACCGCGAGGTCGGCTTCCAGCGGCGGGCTGCCAAAGACGTGTTGGCTGTCCAGCGCGGGGCTGGGAGAATAGGCCAGGTTGGTCGCCACCACTTCGTCTGCGCCGAGCGAGGCGGCCAGTTCCACCAGGGCCGGGAATTCCGGCAGGTTGGTGCGCGTCATCAGAAAGTGCAGTTCAAGCCAGGGCTTGGTGCTTCCTGTTTGCTTTTTCAGGTTGGACAGGCTCTCGAAGTTTCGGCACAGTTCGGAGAATTTTGAATTGGTACGCAAAGATTCATGGACGGCGGCCTCCGTCCCGGCGAAGGAGACGGAGATCATATCCACGCCCATGTCCACCAGTTTGTGATTTTGCGCGTCCAACAGCCAACTTCCGTTGGTGGTGAAGCCGGTGCGGCATCCCTTTTGCTGGGCCATGCTCAACATATCCCACAGGCCTAAGTGGAGCATGGGTTCACCCCACCCTTGCAAATAGACCAGGTCGAAAAGATCCAAGTGGGGTGCGATGTAATTGCGATACATGTCGAGGCTGATGTCGCCATCTACCCAGCGCTGCGACAGTGCATCGTGTGGGCAGAAGACACAGCCTGTGCCGCAACGACTGGTGATCTCGATCTGTACCACCTTGAAGGGACGGGCTTTCTTTTCGTCCATGCGAGGGCGTGGTTTTGGAAAAAAATTGCCGATGTTCGAGAGAGATGGGAGTTTCATTGGATTCCGTAAAGTTCCTGAACGACTTCAATATAGGCCGAAATATCTTGCTCCGGCGGCAGGCCGCGCAGACAGACCGTCGGTTCGTGCAGCAACTTGCCCGCAATGGATTTGCCGAGAGCCTGCACCAATGTCTGTTGGTGCGGCGTCAGCGGTCCCATGCGCCGCAGGGTTTGTTCCACTTCGTCACGATAAATGTTCTCAGCCTTCACGTGTAAAGCCTGGATCACGGAGGCACAGCGCCGCGCCGCGCACCACCGGCAAAAATTTTCCAACTCCTGTTGTGCGATCGCCTCCACTGCCTGACATGCCGCAGCGGTCAGCGGGTGGGAGGTCTTCACCACCACTTCCAGGTCATCAATGTTCGTCAGGTGCACGCCGGGCAGAGCGGCGATCTGCGGGTCGGCATCGCGCGGCACGGCCAGGTCGGCCACCAGCAGCGGACGCCCATTGCGGGCCTGTTGTGCCCGGGTTACCGTCTCGGCGTGGAGGACGATATGCGGCGCGCCCGTGGAGCAAATCACGATGTCTGCGTGCGCCAGGCTAGCCTCCAGCGCATCGAAATGGACCGCCACGCCGTGCAAGGCTTGCGCCAGTTTTTGGGCGCGTTCAAACGTGCGATTGGCAACCATGATGCAGCGCAATCCCGCCTTGACTAACGCCCGCGCCGTGATCGAGCTGATCTTGCCGGCCCCGATCAACAACGCGGTACGATCGGTCAATGGCCCCAGGGCCTGCTTTGCCCATTCGACCACCACACCGGCCACGGAGATTTCGGCCCGCCCAATTTCGGTCTCACTGCGGGCGCGCTTGCCAGATTGGATGGCGCAGCGGAACAATGCCGAAAGGATCGGCCCGCTCGTCCCGGCGGACTGTGCCATCTCGGCGGCGGAGCGCACCTGGCCGAGAATCTCATTTTCGCCGAGCACCAGCGAATCCAATCCCGCCGCCACCTGCATCAAGTGAAGCGCGGCCTGTTTCCCGCGCATGATGTACACCATGCGCCGCAGTTGCTCCACGGTCAGACTGCCGCGCCGCGCTAAAAATCCCTGTACCCGCGTTTCGACCTGTTCCAAGTCATCTGCCTGGGCGTACACCTCCGTGCGGTTGCAGGTGGAAAGCAGAACGGCTTCGCGGACGCCGCGTCCCGCCAATTCGGTCAATGCCAGCGGGATGCGCTCTGGGCCAAATGCCAGTCTCTCGCGCACTTCCACCGGCGCAACCTTGTGATTGAGGCCGATCATCAAAATGGGCGGATACGATGTGGGCTGCATGGCAGGTTCATTCCGGCAAAGGCGAACGCGAGGCGCGGTACAGTCGTGCGCGCTTGACCAAGCTCGCGGCCCAGTCCGCACAGCCGCCAGCGTGGAGATGAGTGTAGGAGGCCAAGACATTGTGAATTACGATGCCATCCCGTTCCTCACCCAGACCGGTGCCGCGTGAAAGTCTGTAGGCTGTGTTCAGCGCCTGGCCATCCGCGCGCAAGTGTGAATTGTGGAATTCATGTCCGCGCAGGTTAATTCCTTTAGCAAAGAAAGGATTCTCGCCGTTCACCTGGCCCGCCACGTAGCCGTGCCCTTGCGGTTTGTTCGTCATCTCGATCTCGCAGGGCAGCGCGCCCACCATCTCGGCGGACTTTTCTCCCCAGAGGATGCGCCGCGCGAGGTACATCATCCCGCCGCACTCGGCATAGACGGGAAGCCCGCCTTCGATGGCTGTGCGAAGCGAGGCGCGCATCCCCATATTGGCGGAGAGTTCGTCCATAAAGATTTCGGGGAAACCGCCGCCGATGTAGAGCGCATCCAAGTTTGGCAGGGCCGGGTCGCTCAGGGCGTTGACGTAAACCAATTCCGCGCCTGCCTCCTCGAGGGCCTCCAGGTTTTCAGGGTAGTAGAAGGTAAAGGCACGGTCACGCATGACCCCTATTGTGGGACGCGTATCTGTTGTGTGTATTGAAATGTTTGCTGATTCAACTGGAGCGGGAAGGGGCGAGGCTGTTTCCGCGATCTGAAGAACCAGGTCCAAATCAAGGTAACGCTCGATGGCCTGCTGGCAGGTTGGAATGGCGGAAAGATGCGCCGCTTCCTCGCCGCGCGGGACCAGACCAAGGTGACGGTCGGGGATGATTAACCGTTCGTCGCGGGGGATGGCTCCCACCACGGGGATGTGACAATAATCCTCGATGGCGGCGCGCATCCGGGCTTCGTGACGCCCTTGAGCGACGTTGTTGAGGATCACACCAGCGATGTTCGTGCCCGCTTCGAAGGTTTGACATCCATGCACAATGGCCGCCACACTGCGGCCCACGCGCGTGGCATTGACCACCAGCAGGATCGGCGCTTCGAGCGTGCGTGCCACGGCCGCCGTGCTGCCGGTGCCGGTTTCGTCAAACGAATCAAAGAGGCCGTGGTTGCCCTCGATCAGACTCAGATCCGCTTGGCGGGCGGAACGAACAAATGCATCTCGCAGGGCATCCGGTTGTTCGTAAAAAAACGGGTCGAGCGAACGGCAGGGACGTCCCGCCGCTTCGCTCAACCAGGAGGGGTCGATATAATCGGGACCTTTTTTGTAGGGCTGGACGTTTAGCCCGCGCGCTTTGAATGCCGCACACAGCCCTAGGGTGACCGTTGTTTTCCCACTGCGTCCCTGCGGCGCGGCGATGACCAAACGAGCCAGGCGATGAACCTCTTGTGGCATTGAAAGCGGTTACGGCTACAGTTCGGTGATCGTAACTGCGCCCTCTTCGCAGGTCTCGCAGGAGCCGCAGCCAATGCAGTCATCGGGACTGCCGCTGAACAAGGCATATTGCTTTCCGTCTTCTTCGACCAGGTTGATGGC
>JAKANW010000221.1:5299-5810 GCA_021823555.1 Chloroflexota bacterium | reverse complement strand
CCATTTGGCAACCAGCGCTCCTTTGCGCGTGCGCCTCAGTTGCAGTTGTTCGAACTGGGAGAGTTCCTTCTCGACCAGTGCGATGGCAGGTTCGGCCATGCCGGTGGGGGAGGGGGTGTTCAGCAGGCGGGCGAGGAAGTTGGTGAGGGTTTGGGTATCGATGTTTGGAAGATCAGACATTAAATTTCTCTATGGAATTAAGGTTCAATTCCTAAAATGATGATCGGGACCGGGGGAGTAGTTCTGCCGTGCCTGAGAATGTTATGGACTTCCTTTTCAAAGAATGGCACTCCCGAAGACATTTTCTGTTGTAGGCTTTTGCTTGGAACTATTTCTATCCCAACATTGATAATCCCACCGTTATAGAATGACAGGTGTTTTACAAAAAGGTCATATGTCACCGCAAAGTATTTTCCCAGTTGAACCTCAATGGCGACCTGGTCTTTTACGAAATCCGTTTGATTGTAGGAACTTATCAATGGTTGTTTGTTCTCGGTTAGATATTCTTTCT
>JAKANW010000221.1:0-5289 GCA_021823555.1 Chloroflexota bacterium | reverse complement strand
GTATTCTCACAGTCTCGTAATCATCGGAAACATGAAAATCTCTGCGAATGGATGCCCATCCCAAAGACTCGAAAATTCTCTTGAATTCGCTGTTGATATCACCGGGGCTATACAATACTTTCCCCATCTTTGTCTTCTCTTTGGAGACCTTTGTTTTGAATCTTTCTGCATCTACCCGAGCAATTACGTCATATATCTCGTCCAAAAGAGGCTGTTTATGTACGAGCATAAATTCCTCCCCGTACAGGTGGGAATACTTATTCACAACCTTCATGTTTTCTGCTTATTCTCCTTGATCTGGTATTCTTCCCGGTTTTCAAATAATTGGAGTTGCGGTTCCTGCTTCGATAGCTGAATAGTTTTTGGTGGAATGATCTCTATCGAATCATTCGGGTCGTAAACGGGACGTTCCATGGGCCGGATTTGCAACTCACCCTTTTCTGCCTGTTCGATCCTGTTTTTGGCGATTGAAATATATTCCGGCATTATCTCCGCGCCAATCGCTTTTCTGTTATGGATCAGGGCTGCGATGGCTGTGGAGCCTACGCCCATAAAAGGATCAAGAATCCAATCTCCCTCGTTGGTCATTGACAGTACAAGACGCTCGATCAATTCAACCGGAAATTGGCAGGGGTGGATCGTTTTCTCGATGTGGTTCGCCTTGACGTTCGGTATATCCCAAATGTCGCTTGGATTCTTGCCTAGCGGGTTCCCTGACAGTTCACCTTTCTTTGGGCCTTTAAAATATTTTTTCTGGGGATATTTTTGAGGCACGCGAATCGGATCTAAATTGAAGGTGTATTGGTCTGATTTGGTGAACCAGAGAATGACCTCATACCTTCCTGAAAAGCGTTTTGAAGCATGAAGTCCGTGCCCAAACTGCCACACGATCCGATTCCTGAGATGCAGCCCTAGGGACGAAAAAATTGGATACAGGACAATATCCAGGGGAATGATCTCGCCATTGTTGACGTAGTTTCCTACCTGCCAGCAGATGCTGCCGTCGTCACTTAATGCTCGCACCGATGCCTCGATGATCCTTTTTTGTTGCTCCAAATATTCATCCAAATGCAGGCGCGTTTCATATGGCTTTCCCAGGTTATACGGTGGCGAAGTCACCACTAATTTGACAGTTTTATCAGGAACACTTTTCAGTAAATCAAGGCAGTCTCCCTGAAAAAGAACACATTGAGCGCTGGGGTCAAATTCAGTTGAAATTTTCATGCTGCTAATTATAAGATCAAATGTTCTCAAAAACAGAAATCTTTTCCCGCCATTCCTCCGGCACGGGAATGGTCTTCTTCGCCCCGTAATCAAACGTCACCAAAACGAGAGTCCCGCTGGAACAGACTTCCCCCGTCTCGGTGTTGACCACAGCCTGCACCATGGTCATGGATTTGTTGCCGATCCTGGCCGTGCGCGCGCCGACCTTGATCGGGTCGCCCCAATGGATGGGCGCGTGATAGGTGATGTGGATATCGGCGATGATGATGCCGATCTCCATGAACGATTGGTTTTTCCCAAACAGTCCCAGTTTCACCAGATACTCGACGCGGGCCTGTTCAAAGTAGGTGAGATGCTTAGCGTTGTTGACGTGACCCTGCGGGTCCAAATCGCCGTAGCGGACTTCGATGGGTTGGTAGAAATGGAATTCGCTCATGCGGCGAATTATACCGTTAGGCATGTCATTGCGAGCGCCTAAGTGCGAAGCAATCTCCTCGTTGATTGAGGAGATTGCTTCGGGAACTGTACTCGCCGTTTAAGGCTCGCACAGCTCCCTCGCAATGACATATTATCTACAGTATTTCGCCAATCCCTCACGATCCAAAATCACCACATGCCCCTCGGCGTCCGCGCCGATCAGCCCCTGTTCCTTGAATGAGACCATCACCTGGTTGACGCGTTTGCGCGACGCTCCCACCAGGTCGGCCATGTCGCCTTGCGTGAAGGTGATGCGGATTTGCAGCCCGCCGTCAATGATGCGGCCATATTTTTCGGCGAAGGCCAGCAGTTGGCGCGCCACCCGTCCATAGACATCCAGGGTTGCCAACGCCTGGATCAACTGGTCGGAGAGCCGCACCCGCGCCGACAGGATCTTGACCAGATTACGCGCCACCGGCGGGAAGTCATTGAGCAACGCGGAAAAAGTCTCCTTGTCCATCCACAGCATGAGCGAATTCTCCAACGTGGTCACGCTGGCCGAGCGGCCCACGCTGTCAATCAGGCTCATCTCGCCCAGCAGGTCACCGCTCCCCAAAATGGACAGGATCACATCGCGCCCATCGCTTTGCCCCATGTGGATTTTCACCGTGCCGTGCAGCACGATGTACACGGCTTCGCCCGGCTGTTCGGCCGTCATCACGTTTGTTCCCACAGGAAAGATGCGGCGATGCGCCCGACGCGCCACCCAGTCCAGTTGAGCGGGCGTCAGCCCTTCAAACAAGCGGATGTCCGAGAGCAGGTTGCGGGTATCGTCGTTCTTGATGTCGGCCATTTTCAACATATTTTACATCCCTTCGTAACGACCCGGCTTTGGCAGATTGGGTTTGAACTTACCGCGAAGTCGCCGTTGCTGATCAATAAATTAAACTTGCAATAAAACTTCGCGGCGAGTGGAGCCGATGGTCGAGTAGGTCGGCGCCGCGAAGCGTTCCGACCATATCGAGACCAGGCGCAGTCGAAGCGCAATGTTTTTGATCAAAAGCATCTCGACTGCAGCTTTCGACGAACACTTCGATAAACTCAGTGCATCGCACTCAAGCCTCTGCTCGACGCGAAAGCAGCGACTACTTACGCGCCTCGCGGCTCAAGACTGTCTTGATCCCTAACGACGCACGAATCGAAGGCTCAGTCTTCACCTTCCACTCCAGCCCCTCATACGCTGCCAATGACGGGGCAAACAACTCCTGCGCCTGAGACTCCAATTTCAGCAGCATGGCGTCATCGTAGGCCGGGTCGTGATGGAACAGCGCCAGTCGCTCCACTTCGGCTGCGGCTGCCACCTCACAGGCCATCGTTACGGTCGAATGGCCGTAGCCCTGTGTGGACGGAAAGCCCGCCAGTCCTCCGCGGTAATGCTCCTCGCTATACTGTGCGTCATGGATCAGCAGGTCGGCACCGCGTGCGAACCGAACCAGCCGCCGGTCCGCGCCCACGTAACCCTCGGTATCGGTCGCGTACACCACCGACTTGCCGCGCCAGATAATGCGATAGGCGTAGACGCCGCCCGGATGGGCATGGGAGCGGTGGATGTGGACGACGACCGCTTCATCGCTCAAGCCTTTGCCTGCCTCCGCCAAATGGACTCCGGTCTCATCCCAGACGATGACCTCCGCCTCGCGCACCGAGCGGATCTGCTTCCAAGCTGCCATATCACGCAAACTGACCGGGAAGGTTTGCGGCGACTGGTTGTTCTCCAGCACGCGTTCCAACATTTCGGGAGTCGTTCCCGGGCCGAAGATGTGCAGTCTTGCTTGCGGCAGGAAGGCCGGCGCGAAGAACGGGAAACCCTGCGTGTGATCGTGATGCAGATGGCTGAAGAACAGCGCCGCTTCCAGCGGGTGGTTGGCAGGACGCGGCCTGCGGGCCAGGTCACGCCCAAGGGGGATGATGCCGGTCCCGGCGTCGAAGATGAGCGTGCGCTCCCCGGCGCGGATTTCCACGCAGGCGGTGTTCCCGCCAAAGCGGACGGTCCCCTCGCCCGGAGTCGGATAACTCCCGCGCACTCCCCAGAATTTGACCACCAGTTCGTCAGCCATAGCTCACCTCACGCCTTGAATGCAATTCCATTATCCTCGCAAACTTTTTTTCCTCAAGGAAACAAGAGGCAGGTAAGCTGGGAAATATTTCCCATGCCCCGCGGACTCCGCAAGCTCTGCTTGCGGTTTTTCTGTTACGCTGGAAGCAGAGCTTCCTGACTCCATCGCCGGCACGGACTCCGCAAGCTCTGCTTGCGGTTTTTCTGTTACGCTGGAAGCAGAGCTTCCTGACTCCATTGCCGGGCACGGACTCCGCAAGTTCTACTTGCGCAGTCTTTCTAACCTCCGGAGTCCGAGGTCAACTTAAGCACATTTAACCGACTCAAGATAAAATTGCGCCATGTTGCATAAACTCCTTTCCACCCTTGCGCACCTGATCCCTTACGTTTTCATCATCTCCTTATTGACTTCCTGCGCGGGTGTTTCGGCTCCGCCGCTTCCCACGCTCTCGCCCACCGCCACACCTCCGCCTACAGAGACTGCCTCGCCCGTTCCTTCTCCAACGGCTACCTCCACGCCGGCCCCTGCACCGGGGCGCGCAAAATATAACCTCGACGCCACGGTTAATTATGACGCACACACTATCACGGTGGATGAGACCATTGTTTATCCCAACCACACCGGCCAGGCCTTGACGGCTCTCGTACTGGCTGTGGTTCCCAATCTGTGGGCTGATTGCTTCACGATTCAATCGGTTGCCGTGGATGGCGCGCCGACCACGGCTTTCATCGTCAACGCCCAGCGCATGGACCTGACCCTGCCTGCTCCGCTCGACCCTGAGAAGACTACCACGCTGTCCATCCAATATTCGCTCTCCCTGCCTTTTGCCGAGCAGACGGATCCCAACGTCTCGCGGCCGCGCATCTTCGGCTACACCAAGAATCAACTGAACCTAACCAACTGGTATCCGTTCGTGGTCCCGTTCATCAATGGCGATTGGGTGCTGCACGATCCCTGGTATTACGGCGAGCATCTCGTTTACGATGCGGCAGACTATGTAGTCAACCTGAACTTTACCGACCCGGCGACAGCCCCAGTGGTTGCCTCCAGCGGCGCGTCAGAGGGACCCAACGCAAATGGCGGCACGACTTATGCGCTCAGCGCGGGGCGGGCTTTTGTCTTCTCCATGAGCCGCGAATTCAAGGTTGCCACTCAGCAGGTTGGGGATGTGACCGTCACCAGCTATTACTTCCCCTTTAGCGATGGCGCGGGACAGGCGGCCCTGAATACTTCCATTCAGGCCATGCAAATTTATGGTCAGTACTATGGCCCGTACCCACACAAAAGCCTCGCCATCGTTATGGGTGACTTCAATGATGGCATGGAGTACTCGGCTTTCTTTTATCTCAGCCGAGATTTTTACAATCTCTATAACAGCGCCACCAGTCGGGTCAATTATCTGAAATTTGTGGCCGCGCACGAGACTGCCCACCAATGGTGGTTCGAGCAGGTGGGGAACGACCAGGCCGAGCAGCCCTGGCTGGACGAGGCTCTGGCCACATACAGCGAGCGCATCTTTTATGAAAACGCG
>JAKANW010000220.1 GCA_021823555.1 Chloroflexota bacterium | reverse complement strand
ATGACCGCCGCGAGCGCCACGCGCAGAGGCACCTCTTTGTATCCTTCAGGCGTGGGCAGGGGCTGGAGATCGTTCAAGTTCACAGTCCCTGCGATTTCGGTTTGAGGAATGGCAGTACAGGCAGTCAGCCAGAGGGCAATGAGCAGAAGAAAGATTTTCTTCACAGTAATCCTTTTCTTCTGTGAATGTAGCAAATCGGACAAAAACTGTCCAGTGATGAATATCACCGATTTGTATTGAAAACAAAATTCACGCCGCAAGGTGAGGGGACACTCTCCGGTTCAACGCTAACTTCTATGCCGGACCCCCGTTTGAGGGATAAGCCTTTGCCATCCTGCCGTTGGGCGCGTCATCCCTCCACATGGTTTGTATAAAAAGAATACGGGCGTGGTGTCAACTCCGCGCCCGTAAGTAGCGATAGGAAACTGTTTGGATTTACAGTGTGCCAAGTTCTTTGGTCACTTCCGCGAGTTCCTCCTCTAGGCGTTTCTGCCAGGCGCAACAGCGCGGAGGCGATGCGCTGTTCCACCGTGTAGGCGCTCAACTGCTTGACAACCTCCTGCGATTCCGCCAATCGTTTGCTGACCGCTTCAAGCACCTTGCGTGTCACGTCGGGATACTCCGAAAGAATATTTTCAAAATCCACAGAGGAAATTTGAAGGATGCAACAATCGGTCTGGGCAATGGCGGTTTCCGTGTGGACGCGCCCGCCAAACACAGTCAGGGTACCGAAGTATTCGCCGCCGTGCAAAATATCCAGCATCACTTCGCGCCCAGAAGCAGCATTGCGGACCAGTTTCACTTTCCCCATTGCCACGAGATATAAGTGTTCAGCCTCGTCCCCCTCAAAATAAATCCACTCATCAGCAGAAACGTCACGGTCATGGAACAAAGCATTGATTTCTGAAATCGCCTCGGCAGGTAAATGTTTGAAGAACGGCAAACGTCCAATGATCTTCAAACGATACTCCAGCGAGCAGACTACGGGATCCACCCAATCAAGACGAACGGGAGATTTAGGATGAGCCATTTTGCATCCTTTCCTCGAAAATTAAGCTTTACGATCACATGCGATCAATATACATTTTGGCGCACAAGTTGCTTGAAAACCTTGCACATTACACCTTTGCCCGTCCCATCCAAAACTCAAGCCTGTTTCCTTCGGGATCATGGGTATACATTGCCTTTGAGCCCCACACCTCCTTGATCGGTGTTGGAGTGAGTCCCGCTTCCATCAATTCAGCCCGCGTTTGTTCTATATCGATTACCTGGAGACTGATTGTGATTCCTTTTCCATCGCCACTATCAATGGATGTTCGGGCTTCGTTGGCAACGCTCAACCGGGACATCTCATTGAGTTTAAATTCCACAAACCAGTCATTGGAAGAAATGACAAGTAACTTCAACTCGTTTCTGTAAAAGGCAACTGTTTCCTGCCATTTTTTGCAGTATAGAATCGTATTCGTGGATCTGATTTTCACATGAGGTTCCTTTGTTTGGGAAACATAACAAATTATGCTTTGCCTTCGGTGAAAAATAATGCTGAACAATTCAAGCGCGTACTGGTTGGATTATCACACAAAAAACGCAAGTTCCCTTTGGTATCTGACTCGTTTTGCAGTTAATCCCAAAAGGGTTGTGGATTATCGAAATCGTCTTAGAATAAAGCCATGAAATCATTTCCCAACCGCTTCCCACTGCCATTTCTGTTTCTCGCCATTCTGGCGCTGCTCGCCGCGCTTTGGGCTGGGCTGATGCGACTCGGATGGCAACTGCCCGCATTGACACCTTCGCTTGCGCTGGCACATGGTCCTTTGATGGTCTCAGGATTTTTGGGGACTCTGATCACGCTCGAACGCGCGGTCGCGATGAAACAAAAATGGATGTACCTCTCTCCGCTTCTCGCGGGACTGGGATGGCTGGTCGCCGTTCTGATTCGTACTCTGCCCATCGGGCCATTCCTGCTTATGCTTGCCAGCCTCGGCGGAGTCGCAATCCTGATCGAGATGACGCGCCGCGAGTTCGCCCTCCACACTGCCACCATGCTGCTCGGCATGTTAGCATGGTTCGCGGGCAATCTGCTCTGGCTGCTAGGCTGGCAAATTTTTCAAGTGGTCTTCTTCTGGCAGGCGTTCCTGATTCTGACCATCGCTGGTGAACGGCTGGAACTTAGCCGCGTTTTGCGCCCCTCGCGAATCCAGCAAAATTTATTTGGGATAATTGTTGTTATCTTTCTGGCGGGCATCATCGTTTCCATTTTCAGCGCACAAATCGGCGCACGCTTGAACGGCGCGGCTTTTCTTTTTCTGGCGCTTTGGTCTGTGCGGAATGATCTTGCATGGCGAAACATCAAACACAAACTATCGCTGACGCGTTACATCGCGTGGTGTCTCGCGCTCGGGTTTGCATGGCTCGGTATCGGCGGTGTGCTCAATCTCATTTTTGGCGCGCAGGTTGCGGGTCCAAGGTATGACGCGGCTCTGCACATTATCTTCGTCGGCTTTGTCATCTCGATGATCTTCGGCCACGCGCCAATCATCTTCCCCGCCATCCTGGGCGTGCCAATCAATTTTCAGCCCGCGTTCTATATCCAACTGATTTTGCTACATGCCTCGCTCGTGCTGCGCGTAATTGCTGATTATGTCAACTGGCACACCCCCCGCATGTGGGGTGGACTTTTAAACGAGGTCGCAATCCTGTTCTTCATCGGCATGACGGTATTTTCCATTCGCAAGAGTTTATCCGCGAAGGCTTGATAAATGCAAACCAACACTCTCCTCAAACGATTGCAAGCATTTGAATTCCTGCGCGGATTCGATCGCGAGACGCTGACAACGTTGGCAAAAAATGCGGCATGGAAGATCTTTCCGCCTGATGCCGTTGTGTTTTGAGAAGGGGATACGAAATCCAATTTGTATTATTTGCAATATGGCTCATTTGTTGTGATAAACAGAATGGCTTTTTTTCGTACGCTGAAAGCCTGCGAACCGTGCACCCTGCGGTACAACGAGTTTTCTTCATCTTTTGTTACGGGAGCTACCGGAAACCCCACGGCTTGAAAAATTCAAGTACCGTGGGGTCTCTGGTTGGCAAATATTGCCTGTCTGTCGGGGTGCCGAGATTTGAACTCGGGACCTCACGGACCCGAACCGTGCGCTCTACCGGTCTGAGCCACACCCCGATAGCGGACGGATTATATACCATCTATCCCTGCTTTGACAAGCCTGCGCATTGCCTCACAAGGAATTCGAACATTATGGGTTTAGATAGACCTCCCGCGTGTAAACATACAGTGGGATATTCAACACAGGGTCCATCTGGCGGATGGAAAGCAAAGCCTGTGTCTGTTCTGTGACTTTGAACGGAAGGGTGGTGGAAAAATCCTGCGGATCGGTACCGTTCATGGGTAGCACGCGCAGACCGGTTACCTGTCCATCCGGGAGGATCAGTTCCAAATAGGCGGGCTGGTTATTGAAAGGCCAGAAGCGCCCCTCGACCGTCACCTGGCCGCTGGAGAGCTTGGCATTTTCAGCAGGGCTGTAAAAGACAGCACGTTCGTAGATCACATTTCCGGGCGGGGTGATCTCGGTGGCGCCGGACGAAAGCAGGATGAGCTGGAGGGAGTTCAGCACTCGCATGCGTCCTTGCCGATCCTTGCTGCTGACTTGCAGGATGGCCTTCTCTGCTGCGGCGCGGATCTCGAAAGGGAACCGGTAGGTAGCGTACGCGCCCGATAACAGCCGGGGGATGCGGTCAATGGTGCGCTCCAGCAGGCGGCCATCTTCGCCCAACAAGTCCAACTGGATCACATCGCTCTCGCCGGAGACGATCATCAACTGAATGGAAATGGGCGAAACGATCTTCGACATCGGGCCGGGGGAAAGGAACTGCACCTGCGCCAGCGGGATTTTGGGCGCGGGGGTGGCCGTTTGGGTGGGAGCAGGCGTCGGGGGGATGGGGGTGAGGGTGGGTGTATCGGTTGGCAGGGCGGTGGGGGTGAGGGCTTGGGAGGTGGCGAAGGCGGCTTGCCCGGTCAACGCGATAGCTGTCAGAACCGGGTCGCCGAGATACGGCGTGGGCGTGGAGATGGCCGGTGAGGCGCAGCCAGCTAAAAGTCCGGAGAGGGAAGCGATGAGAAGAATCTTGCGAATCATGAAGATAGTTGCATCCAACAAAATCCAACAAGTCTAACACTCGATCAGCCTGGTCAGACTTGTTGGATTTGCAAACTTTATGTGATCGAAAATCTACAGGCCGTAGATCTCGCTGTATTTCTGGGTCAGGTAGCGAATGTAGGCGGCAGAATTGATCCTGGAGCCGGTAATCTTCTGGACAAGCGCCTGCGGCTCGAACTTGCGGCCATGTTGGTGCAGGTTGGTGCGCAGCCAGCCGAGCAGGTCATCGAACTTGCCTTTGCGGATCTGTTCGTTCAGGTCGGGGATATCCGCATTGATCTTCTCCCACAATTGCGCCGAGACCAGGTTGCCAAGCGCGTAGGTGGAGAAGTAGCCGATGGCGCCGCCGGACCAGTGCATATCCTGGAGCACGCCCAGGGCATCGTTGGTCGGTGTGACACCGAGGTACTCGTTCATCTTGGTATTCCAGATCTCGGGCAGGTCTTTGACGGCCAGCCTGCCTTCGACCATGCCGATCTCCAACTCAAGCCGCAGCATAATGTGCATGTTGTATGTAGCTTCGTCGGCGTTGACGCGGATGAGGGATGGCTCCACCTTGTTGATGGCTTTGTAGAAGGTTTTCAGGCTGACGCCGTCCAACTGGGCCGGGAAGAGTTTCTTGAACTGCGGGTAGAAATATTCCCAGAATGGCAGGGAACGCCCGACCAGGTTTTCCCACAGGCGCGACTGCGATTCATGCAAGGCTAGCGAAGCGCCGCCCATCAGCGGAGTGCGGTCGAATTCAGGTTTGCTGCCGAGTTCGTACAGCGCGTGGCCGGTCTCGTGCATGGTGCTGAACAGCATGGCCGCCGGTTTGTCTTTTTCAAAGCGAGTGGTGATGCGCACGTCATTGACGCTGAAAGTAGTGGTGAAGGGATGCGGAGCGCGGTCCTGGCGGCCCTTCTTCCAATCATAGCCGAAGCGGGTGGCGATCTCCACGCTGAAGGCATCCATCTTCTTTTCGTTGTACTTCCCGTACAGGAACGAGTCCTTCACCTGCTTTTGCGCGGCGATGACCTTGAGCAGTTTTACCTGCTGGGGCCGCAGGTCGTTGAAGATGGCCTGCACGTCGGCGGTCTTCATGCCCGGTTCATAGTCTTCGAGCAGGGTGTCGTAGGGGTGGTCGGCGGGTGGGAAGAACGTGACGTATTTTCGAACCAGTTCCACCACCTTTTCCAAGTGCGGGCGGAAGATGGTGAAATCGGACTTCTGGCGGGCTTCCATCCAGGCTTCAAAGGCTTTTGTCGTCACGATGGCGGACTCGGCTACGAATTCGGGCGGGACGCGCTTGGCCCGGTCGTAGTCCCGCGCTGTGACGCGCACCAGCGCCGCGTCATCCGACTCCGGGTCTGCTTCCGCGAATTCAGCTTTTAACTCGTCGAGCAGTTTGCCCACTTCATCCGAAGTGAACTTGATCTGCGCCAGTTTGCCCAGCGTGGCAAGCTGGTAGCCGCGCGCCTCAGCGCCGCCCTGGGGCATGTAGGTTTGCTGGTCCCAGCCGAGGATGGCGGAAGCATTCCGCAGGTCCTGGACTTCACCCAGCAACTCTTTCAACTTATTCAGTTTTTCACTCATGGGTCTCCTATTTGATCTTCGGTAAATTAGACCGTCCCGCAGGTTTATGACGTGTACAGGCTCGAATTACA
>JAKANW010000219.1 GCA_021823555.1 Chloroflexota bacterium | reverse complement strand
ATGAAGGCCGCGCTCAACGGCGCGCTTAACTTCTCCGTGTTGGATGGCTGGTGGCGCGAGGCCTATAACGGTCAGAACGGCTGGGCCATCGGGGAGGATGCCGACCTGAATGTGCCAGTCCAGGATGATGAAGACGCGGAGAGTTTGTACCAGATTCTAGAGAATGAAATCGTCCCGCTGTTCCACGACCGCGGTTCGGATGGTATTCCGCACGATTGGATCACGCACGCCAAGAATGCCGTGAAAACGGTCACGCCGCAATTTAGCACGCGGCGCATGGTGAAGGAATATGTGGAGCGAATGTATCTGCCAGCCGTGCAGGCCGGCAGAGATGATTCCAAACCGAAGCGCGGAAAAAAGAGCAAGTAGGTTTTTGCCCATCTCTTCCCATTTTATTGTTAGGACAAGTTTTATGTTTGGTAGACTTTTACCCGAAATTGATGTGAAGACCTTGGCTGAGAAAATAAAATCAGAGGAAGTGTTTGTGCTTTTGGATGTGCGTGAAACGGATGAGTTGTTGCTTGCCAAAATCGAAGACCGGCGTTTGGTCCACGCGCCGTTGAGTCAACTTGCGGTTGGAGGAATGGCTGTTTTGCCGGAACCGGTCCAACGTCAGGATGGCCGCGTGTACGTTTTGTGTCACCAGGGCAGTCGCAGCGCTCAGGTCACACACTGGCTGGTAAAGAACGGCTGGACGAACGTCTTTAATGTGCGCGGTGGGATCGATGAATATGCGCGTCAGGTGGATCATTCGGTGGGGATGTATTGAGCGCTGATGCAAAAAGCCGCGGCGACCAAACGGTCGCCGCGGCTTTTTGTTGGAATTCCAGAAGTAAGCGGTCCTTATGGCACGACGATGGTGATTTTCATTTGGCAGAATTTGATGTCGCCGATCTGTAGTCCCCAAACGGCCGAGTAGGTGCCAGAGGAAACGGGGGACTTCATGGTTGGGTTATCAACGATCAAGTTCACTTGCTGGCCGGCGCCGACATTTTTAGGCAGGTCGTAGATCGACTGCAAGTAAAATTGAGTGCCGGAAAAGTAACGATAATCCACGCTGTTGTGGTCCCATCCATAGGAGCCGGTGTTCTTTACCGTCCATGTGACCGTGAAAGGTGTGCTTGCCGGTATCTTTGGCTTGGGACCGGGGACAACCGCCCCATTGATTTTGAAGGTTGTGGAAATGATCTTGCAGTCGTAGGTTCCATTGTTTCCGCCTCCGCCACCGCCGCTTCCACCGGAACCACCGCTGCCGCTGATTTTAGTAGCGGTGGGAATTTTGGTGGGGGTAAACGTGTTGAATTTGAAAATAAAGGTAGGTGTCGCGGTTGGCGTGACGGTGGGTGTGCGGGTGGGGGTGCCTGTGAGCGTGGGCGTGGAGGATGGGGTCACATAGTATGCCGTCTGTGTGGAGGCTGCGACGCGTGTCCCAGCCACATACGTACCTACAGCGCCCGGTTGTTGTGTTGGAAGTGAAGCCACTGACGGCAGAATTGGAGCGCACGAAGCAGCCAAGACCGCCAAAATCAATAGCAATACATGGATATGATTATGTCGGTCCATTCATTACTCCTTGGCGTACAGTAGATACGCCGCAACTAGGGCAACATACCAGGGCGGATGATCTCGAATTGAATCCAGGGTCGGCAGAATTTGTATCCGCTATCGCCGACGAGCGCAAAAGTCACCGTGATGTAGATGGGTTTGGTTCCTTCGAAGTGTGCGGGTGCGGTTAATTCAGCGCCAAGCGTGATGGTTTGATTGGTTGCCACGGTTGTTCCGAGGACGGACGAGAAAACGACCGGGGACATGGAAAGCCCTTGATTGTAGGGGATATCGGAATTCACTTCTTCACCGTCCACGATCCATGACCATGTAGGTTGCCAGGTCTTCGTTCCAATGTTCTTGAAGGTGAATTTAACATCCACGGTATCAGGCGATTTACCGCCACCGTAATCGGTCTTCAGAATGGTCTCTGGGGAATTGTCGTGCGGCTTCTGGTCTGCAATGTAAGCCTCATATCGTACGCCATCGCCGCAGGTTAGGTCGGCTGGATAGCCCAAGATGGTGCCGCTCGTACCGCTGCCGCCGCTGCCGCCACTTCCGCCACTGCTGCCGGGAGTGATTACGAAGGGCGTAATCGTGGCAAATGGGGTCAGGGTGGGGAAGGGTGTGTACGTGGGCGGCGCCGAAATCATGGTGGGTGGCACCTGGGTTGGCTGGGCCGGTTGAGCCGCCTGGGTGAGCGCATTATTCGCGTCAACGGTCTGCGCCACCGAGGTCTCGATCTGTTGGCGGATCGCATCCGGGTTTGGGGTTGCCTGCTGCTGTGGTGCGCAGGCAACTGCCAGGAAGGACATCGCCAGTAACACAAAAAATACATGTTTAGTTTTCATCCGTTTTATTCTCCTTGCTCGATTTCCTTTGATTTTACTTCGTTCGAATCCCGGCCCGAACCGATGCCGAGCGGGACCCATTTCTTTTCATCCTTAAGACGGTGCTGGAGGCCGTGGCGGTCATGGGTTTCATCGAAGCCCTCGGGCTTGATGAACATTTGGTCACCTTCCAGCATTCCATGAATTCCGGCCTGACCGGGCTCGGGCCGTTTGAGACCCTTGAATTTAGCCGCCTCAGCAGGGACATAATCAGTCGGCTCCTCGTAGGTGGTGATGTAACCTTCGTAGTTGCGCAAGATCACCTTGTGGTCCGACATGCTCAGCAGGTAGTTCGGCATGACGGGGATTTTGCCGCCGCCGCCCGGTGCGTCGATGATGTACTGTGGCACCGCGTAACCGGATGTGTGTCCGCGCAGGCCTTCCATGATTTCAATGCCCTTGGCCACGGGTGTGCGGAAGTGTCCTGCGCCTTCCACCAAGTCGCATTGATACAGGTAATATGGCCGCACGCGGATGCGTACCAGGTCCTGTACCAGTTTGCGCTGGATGTGGACGTTGTCGTTCACGCCTGCCAACAGCACGGACTGGTTGCCGAGCGGAATACCTGCTCTCGTTAAACGGTCTGCGGCTTGTTCCAGTTCCAAGCTGATCTCATTCGAGTGATTGACGTGGATGTTCATCCACAGCGGGTGGAACCGTGCCAGCATGTCGCACAATTCCTGGGTGACGCGCATCGGCAGGAAGACGGGCACGCGTGACCCGATGCGGACGATCTCGATGTGAGGAATTTCGCGCAGGCGGGTAAGGATTTGCTCCAGAATTTTGGGCGCCAGCACTAGTGGGTCGCCGCCCGAAAGCAGAACGTCGCGTACTTGCGGGGTGCGCTTGAGATACTCGATCTGTAAATCGAAATCGGCCTGAGAGAACGTCTGGCCGGGATCGCCTACGATACGCGAGCGCGTGCAGTAGCGGCAGTACGACGCGCATTGGGTGGTCACCAGCATCAGGACTCGGTCCGGGTAGCGGTGAACCAGCCCGGGCACGGGAGAGTGGCGGTCCTCGGCGAGCGAGTCCTCCATCATGGCAGTAAAGGCTTGCAGTTCCTCTGAGCGCGGGATGATCTGTTTGCGAATCGGGTCATCCGGGTCGTCTGGGTCGATCAGCGAAATAAAGTAGGGGGTTACATCCACACGAAACAAGCCTTGCGATTGGAGCGCCTTGCGCTCGGACTCGGTCAGGTGGATGATTTTTTCGATTTCCTCAACGGTATTCAGGCGGTGGCTCAATTGCCAGCGCCAGTCGTTCCATTTTTCATCTGGAACATCGGCGTAAATGGGAGCGCGTTTGGAAACAAAAGGGGTGGGCATTTTATCCTCCGGTTTGATTGATGGTTAAAGGTACGCAAGGACGGAGGACCGACTGCGGCGGGTCATGATCTGGACGAAAAAAACCTGCAAATTTCATAACAATGCAAACATTGTAAAAGCAAACTGGAAGCGGGTCAATGTCATTGTAATCGCACAGGCGGGCTTGGAAAGAGTACAATGGGGGTAGATAGAGTCAAGGAGGCGCAATGTCACAAGTAGCGATTGTCACCGATAGTACCGCCAGCATTCCAGAGTCCATGCTGGCTGAGTTGGAAATTCACACGGTTGCCTACTATATTCACCGCGGCGGGGAAGTTTTGCGCGATTTAGTGACCATTCAACGCGAAGAATTCCTGCGTTGGCTGATGACTGCCGCCGTTCTGCCGACTACCGCCAGCCCCGGGCCGGGTGACTACATCGATACTTACCGGACCCTGATCGGGCGCGGCTTCCGTAATATTCTCTCTATCCATATGACCGGCAGCGCCAGCGGCGCGTACCAGGCTGCTACTATCGCCCGCGACACCTTGCAGGACGAGGCTCCCGGCATTCGCATCGAAGTGGTGGACACCCGCACTGTCTCGCTTTGCCAGGGTTGGATGGTTATCGAAGCCGCCCGCGCCGCGTTGGCGGGGCTCAGTTTGGACGAGGCGCTGGCGCGCGTCAAACAGTTGATGCCCATCACGCAGATGATCCAAACCGCCGACACCTTGAAGTACCTCTACATGGGCGGGCGTATTGGCCAGGCGCAGCATCTGGTTGGGTCGCTTTTGCACATCAAGCCGCTCATTGGCATGAAGGATGGCGTGATTGTGGCACTTGGCAAGGCGCACAGCCGCCTGCAAGCCTACTCCGCCATGGCTGACATGGTAGCCGGTGCGGTGGGCAAAGGCCGGGCCAAGGTGGCCTACGTCCACGCGGGCGCGCTGCACGAGGTGGTGAAGATCAAGGAACTGGTAGAGGCAAAGGTGGATGTGGTCGAATCATTCTTTGCCGAGCTTTCACCTGCATTAGCGGTTCATACCGGCCCTGGCACGGCCGGCCTGTGTTTCTACCCGGTGGAGGCCTAATACGAGCGCTTGACGAGGGGTGATCGGCCAGACAATTTATGGTGCAACCGCGGGGTCGAAAAAGAGTACAATGAAATTGGAGCACCCTATAGCGTTTCTGTGGAGGTACCATGAACGACCCTGTTGCGACACACGGACTTTGGGCTGATCTGCACCGGCCCGATCTTTCCCCCGCTGAAGCTGATTTCTCTGTGATTGGCATCCCGTTCGACGGCCTTGCCAGCGCTCGCAAGGGCGCGGCCCAAGGCCCCGAACGGATTCGTTTCTGGTCCCAACATGCGACACCCTTCAGCGAGGACCGTACCCGCCTGGGCCACCTATGCGTGGCCGACTTGGGCGACATCCTCATTTCCGATCCCGCGCGTGACTTTGACCGGGTCTGCCAAACCGTGGCGGATCTAACCAACATCCCAATTCTGTTGGGCGGCGACCATTCGGTGACCATCCCCATTTTCGAAGGCCAGCGCCAACGCTTTGCCGACAAACGCCTCGGCATCTTGTGGGTAGACGCGCACCCCGACCTGTGCGATGACTTCAACGGTTCGCGCCTTTCGCACGCCTGCGTCCTGCGCCGTGGGCTGGAATTTGGCATTGACCCTCACGACGTCTGCTTGGTTGGCTTGCGCTCGTGGGAGGACCAGGAGATCGACCTGATCGAGAACGGTCACATGCACGTATACACTGCCGCCGACGTGGCCGAGATCGGCATGAAGTCGGTGGCGCACGACGTACATATGGTGCTGTCGCGTTGCGATGCGGTGCACGTTTCGCTCGATATTGACTGTCTCGACCCGGCCATCGCGCCCGGAACGGGCATTCCTGAGTTTGGCGGCCTCAGCAGCCGCGACGTCCTGACCCTGATCCACGCCCTGCAAGGACTCCCGCTGGCCGGCCTCGACGTGGTGGAGGTTGCGCCGCCGCTCGATCCCTCCGAAGCGACCGTCTTTGCCGCGCTGAAGATCATCATGGAATTCATCGCGGTGGTTGCAAAAGGAAGGAAA
>JAKANW010000218.1 GCA_021823555.1 Chloroflexota bacterium | reverse complement strand
AGCCGGTGAATTGCCCACCTTTGCGCGCAATCCGTTGATCGGTATCTTCTATGCCATCCTTTACTTGATCTACAGCCACTCGCCCTTTTGGATGCTTTACAGCATTTCATTGGGACGCTTTATTTTGTTCGCGCTGATGTGGTCGAGCTGTTATTTGATCGCCCGCCAGTTTTCCGGCTTCTTTCCCCCGCTGGCAATTACGGGTTTTCTCCTGGTCTTCCCCACGACCGTTGACATTTTACTGAATCCAAGCGATGCCCTCTTCGCGGCCATGTCGGGGTTTGCCTTCTGGCAGTTGATCGGTTTTTATAATGACAGGAAGACAGGTCATCTTTGGAAGGCCTCTTTGTTCATCGGGCTGTCTGCGCTCTCGCGTAATGACGGGCTGGCGCTGTTTGCGATTTTCCTGGTCCTGGTTGTGCTGATCGCTCGTCCCTGGCGGCGGAACTTTGGATGGGTGCTGCCGAGCGTCCTGCCGTTTGCGATCTTTGTGGGTGGGTATTTTCTCCTGTACGGTGCAGTGACGGGTCACTTCGAGTCGGGCACGCAGGAACGTTCGTACATTGCCTTCCAGCAGGGACAGTCTGCGGATTACCGCCGGGATCCCGCCTGCCAGCAAAAGTTATTGAAGTGCGCCGTGTTGAAGGCCGAGCAATTGTATGGCCCCGGGCCAGAAAATAATTACTCGATCTTTCGCGCCATCAGCCGCAATCCGGGGGCGTTTGCCCATCGCCTCGGCAATGTGATCGCCTCCCTGCCCGGCTTGGTGGTGGGTGTGTATGGTACCCGCACAGTAATCTTTCTCCTTATCCTGGCCGGGCGCGGGCTGTGGGAGCTTTTGTATAAGAAGCAATATCTGCTGACCGCGCTGCTCCTTTTGTGGATGGGTTATCTAGGCGTGTATTTCTTCACTTTTTTCCGCGTGGGCTATCTGCGCGGACCCTATTTCATTGCCTTCGTCCTGGCTGCCATCGGCGCGAACGCGTTCATCCGTGATGCGGCCAATCGCAGGACGGTTTATTTCCAGTCGTTGTTTTGGCTGGCGGCGACGATCGTTGCGATGGTTTTGGATGTTCGCTCGCTGTACTTCACGACCGCGCTCTTGTTGGCGGCCATCTGGCTGGTCCATTTCCTTCATACCCAGAGCGCCGCTTCTGCTGTCCCTGCAACGGGTTTGATGATCTTTCTGGCCGTCGGTTTGATCCTGCACCCGATTTTCGACCCTCCGGTTGGGCGCGACCTCTCACAGGGCGCGGAGGAGCAGGCATTGCTGGTCATGGAACAGAAATTGCAGGCCAGCACGCTGGTGGCGGGCGGCTCCCCTGGCGGTGTCTGGGCGGCGAATATGCAATTTGAAGACCTGGGAGGCGATGAGTATTACGCCGCGACAAACGCAGCGGACCTCCACGCTTTGCTCAAGTCGAAAGGCATCCAGGCTATTTATGTGGATAGTTCCTTGTCCAATGCCAACGAGCCGGTTTGGAAATTGATCGAAGCCGGGCTTGACCAATATTACACAACGATTTATTCTGGACGGGAAGGTTCCATCCGCGCCCTGCTGGTTAGATAAAATTTGATGAATACTCGTTCCCGCTTCTTCCCGACCCTGATCCTGCTTCTGCTCCTCGCGGCAGGATTGGGCATCCGCCTCTACGATCTCACCGACCTGCCGCTCGATTTCCATCCCACGCGCCAGTTGATCTCGGCCCTCAGGGCGCGCGGCATGTATTACCAGACGCTGACGAGCGCCCCTGGATGGCAGCGACAATTCGCCGTCCAACAATGGAAGAGCCGGGCCGAGATCGAACCGGAGATCGTCGAGCGGGTGGTGGCTTTCACCTATCGCTTCACTGGCGAGCAGGTTTGGATCGGGCGCATCTACTCATCCATTTATTGGATCATTGGCGGCGTCTTCCTCTATCTGCTGGTCCTCGACCTGACCTCCCAAACCGGCGCGTTTGTGACGCTGGCTTTTTATCTCTTCCTTCCGTATGCTGTGATTGCCAGCCGCAGTTTCCAGCCTGACCCACTGATGGTGATGTTCATCATCCTGTTCTGGTGGGCGGTGGTGAGGTGGGCGAAGATGACCGGGCCGCGCAGCGACGAAGGACGCGAAAACGGAAAAGAATCTTCGCGTTCTTTGCGTCTTCGCGGTGAAACGACTTGGGCAATTCTTGCCGGTCTCTTCGGTGGGATAGCCATCTATCTCAAGTTCTCCGCGGCGTTCTTTGTCATTGGCGGTGGGTTGGGTGCGCTGCTGGGACGCATGTCGCTCAAGCAGGCGCTTCGCCATCCGCAGGTGTGGATCATGGCAGCGCTGGGTGTTTTGCCGGGCGCGGCGTATTTTGTCTACGGCGTATTCATCGCCGGCTTCCTTGGCCAGCAGTTTAGCGGGCGCTTCATCCCGTCCCTGCTCATCAGCCCTTCGCTTTATCTCAACTGGACAACCACCCTCAACTACGTGCTTGGCGTGTGGTTCGCGCTGGCCCTGCTGGGCGTGTTTTTCTTCCGCGAGAAGAGCAGTCGCACCTTTGTGCTGGGGCTGTGGATCGCGTACTTCGCCTATGGGTTTTATTTCGACTATCACATCTGGTCGCACGATTACTACAATTTGCCGCTGCTCCCGTTGGCGGCAGTGTCGCTGAGTCCGCTGGGGGAGTGGATCATGGCTCGTTTGACGGAGGCAACTGCCGGGTCGCGCCTGATGCGGTTGTTGTCCGCCTCTGTCATGGCCTTTGGCCTGTTCGCCGTTATCTGGAGCGTGCGCGACACCCTCAAGTCCAGCGACTATCGCCCCGAGGCCGCCATGTGGGCCAAGATTGGCCAGGTGCTTGGCCCGGACGCGCGCATCGTCGCTCTGACCCAGGATTACGGCACGCGGCTGGCCTATTGGGGTTGGCTGGATTCGGCGCAGTGGCCGGTGGCAGGCGACATTGCCTATCACCAGGATTTGCGCGGCGCGCAGGCCGACTTTGAAGAAC
Source organism: Chloroflexota bacterium (assembly GCA_021823555.1). The sequence continues at coordinate 2,862 of JAKANW010000218.1, read as the reverse complement.
GCTTCCAGAACCTGACGAGCAAGCGCGACTTCTTTTTGGTCACGCTGCCCAATGAACTTGATTTGCAGCCGTTGCTGAAGGCGCGGCTGGCAACCTACCCGATTTACGCGCAGGGAGATGGCTATGTCATCTACGACCTCCGATAACCTGCGCCCGATTTTGGTGACGGGCGCGCATCGCAGCGGCACGACCTGGGTGGGCAGGATGCTGGCCGCTGACGAAGATACGGCCTACATCAGCGAGCCGCTCAACGTGTTACACCGGCCAGGCGTGTTCAGCGCGCCGGTAAAGCGCTGGTACACCTACATCACGACGGAGAATGAGGCCGGGTACCTGCCTGCCTTCCTCGAACTGCTCGACTTTGATTATCACCTGTGGAGCGAGATCCGTTCCATCCGCTCGCGCAAGGATTTCCTGCGCATGGGCCGCGACTTCCACACCTTCTTCATCGGCGATATGCACGGCCAGCGCATCCTACTCAAGGATCCGTTCGCGGTCTTCTCCATGCCGTGGTTTGCCGAGCGCCTGAAAGCGCAGATTGTCATCACAGTACGTCATCCTGTGGCCTTTGCCAGCAGCCTCAAACGATTGAACTGGTCGTTCGATTTCCGCGATCTGCTCGACCAGCCTTTGCTGATGCGCGACCATCTCGAAGCGCACCGCACTGAGATGGAAGCCATGCCTGCGGACGATATTATCGGCCAGGCCGCCTTGCTCTGGCGGATGGTCTACCGCGTCGTCCATCGGAATTGTGACCTGTATCCCGCTTTCAAAGTTGTTCGCCACGAAGACCTTTCTCTTGACCCTGTACGCGGCTACCGGGAGTTGTACCAGTTCCTCGAGCTGGACTTCACCCCGCGCGTCGAAAAGATCATTCTCAATTCCAGCAGTTCCGAAAACCCGACTGAACTCTCGAAGAACAAAACCTATTCGGTGAAGCTCAACAGCCGCGCCAGCATGGACACCTGGAAGAAACGCATGACAGCCGAGGAGATCACGCGCATCCGCAAGTTGACGGAGGGGGTCTCGCAATTGTTTTACTCTGATGACACATGGACAGTGGATAGTAAATCAGATGTTGGATCGTGAGTCACAGCCCACGGTCTACCGTCTACGGTCAATCTCTTATGTCTGGGACTTCGCCCCTCGTTTCCATCATCACGCCCTCTTTCAACCAGGCGCGTTATCTTGAGACTACCATCCAATCGGTGTTGGCTCAGGATTATCCGCGCATCGAATACATCATTGTGGACGGCGGCTCGACTGATGGCAGCGTGGACATTATCAGGAAGTATGAAAGCCGCCTGGCTTGGCGGGTCAGTGAAAAGGACAAGGGCCAGACAGACGCCATCAACAAAGGGTTCGCCCATGCAACAGGACAAATCCTGGCCTGGCTGAATTCAGACGATACTTACGAACCCGGCGCGGTAGCCGCGGCAGTGAATTATCTGACCGAGCATCCCGAAGCAGGCATGGTCTATGCCGACTGCAACTTCATCAACGAAGATGGCCGCGTGATCGGCAAGTTCGGCGCGGCGCAGACCGATTTGCGCCGGTTACGTGAAGGCTATGTCCACATCCCGCAGCAGACCATGTTCTTCCGCGCGGACCTGTGGGAGCAGGTCGGGCCGCTTGACCCATCCTTTTTCTTCGCGATGGATTATGATCTGTGGACGCGTATCGCCGCCAGGTCAAAGATCAAATATCTACCCGGACAGACCTGGGCCAACTTCCGCCTGCACACTTCGGGCAAGACCATCGCCGCCGATGACCGCTGCTGGCCCGAGATGCTGAAAGTCCACTACCGCGATGGCGGCTCGTTCTTCGCGCCCATTGTGGCGAAGTATTATCTCCGCAAGATGATCGCGCCGTTGTGGAACTGGCGGCGCAGGCGAATGCTAAACATTTAATTCGCGTTGAGCGGAGGGCCGAGACGTACCCGTCGAAACCCGCAGTCGAAGCGTTGCTGTAGATGTCCTTCGACTTCACTCCGCTTTGCTTCGTTCCGCTCACGCGTGCCTGCGGCACGGTGCGGGCAGGACTAAAAAAGGCTTTTATGAAACTACTCTTTTCCTCTCCCTCCCTCGATGATCTGATCCGCCTGCTGAAAGCCTGGCGCTTTTGGCTGGTCGCTGCCATTGTGGGTGCGTTGGTCGGCGCAGCTATTTATTATGTCGTCCCGCCGCCGTATCGGGCGCGCGCCACCGTCAACGTGGATTTCAACCTGGAACAAGCCTGGCCGCAGGAGACCGACCGCCAGCAGTTCTATTATCTCGAACGCGAGACGCGTAAGCTGGAGGAGATCGCCTGGTCCGACGCGGTGATGCAGGCTGTGGCCGTTGCGGATGGAAAGGTCACAATCAACCAACTGCGCGAGGGCAAGCTGCAACTCAGCCAGCCAGGCGAGGCGGGCTGGCATTTCTTTGCGGATGACGCCGATGCAAAACGAGCCGGAACTCTTGCCTCCACGTGGGCGCAAGCCTTTACCGATGCCGCACAGAAGAACATTGCCACGCAGGCCGGATTAAGTTCATTCATTCAGCTTCAAGCGACGCAGACCTCCCACCTGCCGAAACAGCGCAGTGTGCATTTGAGTGCATACCTGTTGGCAGGCGCGTTGGGTGCGTGGTTCCTGGGCGCGCTGGCGGTATTATTCATTCGAAAATCGTAAGGCGGATCTTTAGTCCGCCCCCATACTTACCCGTAAGGCGGATTGCCAATCCGCCCCACGCAGAATCTCTCCACATGACAAAATGAAAATTTCCTTGAATTCCATCGTGAAATTTCTTTGGGCAGCGGCGCTGGTGACTTTGCCGGTCGCCAGCTTTCGCTGGTTCCCCTTCCTCGGCGATGACAGATCGG
>JAKANW010000217.1 GCA_021823555.1 Chloroflexota bacterium | reverse complement strand
GCCCCATCAAACCGATTTTGCCGCTGTAATAGCGATCGTAGTATCCATTCTCGGCCACAAGAGGATACCCCGCTGCCAGCAAACGTTTGATTACATTGATGTCCCCGCCATAGCGCAAGACGGAGGTCATGCCGGGGACGTTCTGTGCTATGAAATCCTGGAATTCGTACGGCATGACGTTCTTGTCTTTGTCGCTGGGCTTGACGGCTTTGCCAATCACATCGCGGTTGCCTTTCCATCCCCAATAACTTAGGGCCATTGCGAAATTGGCGGGACCGCAATAGTTCCAGCGGTTGAACTGGTCTTCGTATTGGAACCCGGTCAAGTTAACGGAAGCGGGCAAAGGCGTGGATGTGATCGTGGGTGTTGGGCTGGGGCCAGGTATTGGCGTGGACGTCAGTGAAGGGGTTGCTGTTGCCTGAGGGGTAAGAGTCGTCTGCAAGGTCTGAATCATCTGCGTGACGAGGATATCCACCTGCGCCTGTTGGCCGGGCTGGAAGATAGCCTGGTCCGGCGGGTTGAGAAAGTATTTAACCTGGGTCCGCAAGTTGTCCAATCTCCATGCCAGGTGATCGTGTATGGGAGGCAGGTAATAAGCGCCGACCAGCACGAGCAGGATGAGCGGGGTAAGCCAAAGATGTCGAACTGGTTTACGCATGGCGAGGATTATAAAACAAATTAAAGGTGAAACTTGGCAGGCCATATATGTAGAGTTATTCTCACTAAATTCTCATAATTCTCCGTAACTTTTGCCAGCGCTGAGCGACTGCTGTGTTAACCTGGCAAATAACGCTAAAGGAGAAAACCATGCGTAAAACTACCTTGTTCATTTCTGCTGCCTTGACGACCTTTGTCCTGGCTATTTTGTACGGCGTTGTTTCTGCCTATCAGGGCACTGTAAAGGCTGCAGAAGCTGCACCTGCCGTAGCACAGGCTGCCCCCCCCACGGCCACTTCTGCTCCTGTGGATGTCAGTGCACTGCTGCCCGCAACGAACCCCAACCTGACCCCTGAACAAGCTGCCGCAATGGCAGCGCAGGTCATGGGTCGCACGGATCTATACAGCGTGGAAACTGCTGATTACAACGGTACGGGCGCCTACAAGGTGACTTTTAGCAGCGGCGATGTGGTTTTTGTCAATCCCCAGGGTCAGATTCTATCAGTGACCAAATTACAGCCTGTTGCCAGCAATCCCCCAACCCAGGGGAGCCATCGTAACAAGAATAACAATAATCTTACCGATAATCCTCCTCCAAGTGGCGGGGGCGGCGGAGGTGAGGGGGGTGGTGGAGATGACGGCGGCGGTGACGACTAGAGGTCAACATGGCCAATAAACCCAACGCGCGCAATTGGAATGAAGTTCAACTGGCGTTCGCGACGGTAGCCATGGTATTGACGCTGGGCTTGTGGAACCTGTTCGCCGGGCCGGATCGCGTCAAAGCCAAGCAAGGCGACCAGGTGACTGCCCCACCTCCTACTGTCAATCCACCTGCCGTCGAACTGACGCCAACTCCACTCCCTCAAGTCAAGATCCTGTTGGGAGGCGTTGCGCCACAAACCCAGTATACATACTCTCAACCGACAACCCATCGAAACCGCGGTGGCGGCGGAGGTGGGGGGGGTAGCGGCGGCGGAGGAGGCGCAACCGGAGGTGGCGGTGGAGGAGGTGGAGGCGGAGGCACGGGTTCTTCGTAATGGTGCACCGCTTGCAATTCCATGCCATGGGCTGCGATATGCTGGCCTGTGTGGATAATGGTTTGGACCAACCACCAGCCATGCTGTCAGAAGTCCCGGCTTGGTTCGAAGAATGGGAGCAGACTTTCAGCCGCTTCCGCTTGGATAGCGAGTTGAGCCGGCTGAATCGGGCGAACAGTCGTCCCGAGCCTGTCTCCGAAGCATTCTGGCAAGTCTTTCAGTCCGCCCTGGTCGCTGAACAGGTCACGGGCGGGTTGGTCACGCCCACTGTTGCGGATGCCGTGCTCGAAACCGGCTATGACCGCGATTTTAGTCTGCTGGCAGGTCAAACAATGCCCCCGCTCGAACTAATAGCGGCAGCGATCCATCCGTTGGCCGCAGTGATTTGGGATGAGACTACCCACAGCATTTGCCTGCCTGAAGGCGTCCATCTTGACCTGGGCGGCATCGCCAAAGGTTGGTCTGCTCACCAGGCCATGCGGCGCTTGGAATCCTGCGGAGCTGCCTTGATGAACTCAGGAGGCGATGTTGCCATGAGCGGTCCCCTGCTGGACGGAAGTCCGTGGGAAATCGGTGTGTTCAACCCCTTCAACCGCAGTGAATATGTGGAAATGTTGTTCTTTGAAGAAGCCTGCGGCGTGGCAACTTCCGGCAGGGATCGCCGCCGCTGGGTACAAGGCGACCAACCCCGCCATCACATCATTGACCCGCGCTCGGGCTTGTCTGCTCAAACCGACGTCATGACCGCCACAGTGATTGCGCCCACTGTAATGGAAGCCGAGGCGGCTGCAAAGGCTGTTTTGATCCAGGGCAGCCAGGCCGGATCAGCCTGGCTGGAAGCCGATCCCGCGCTGGCAGGCCTGCTCATCCTCGAAGATGGGCAGATGATTTACAGCCAACGTATGGAAAAATATCTATAGCTTACCTTCCACATTGTTACAACGAAATAACAGGAGCGTCTTCATGCCAGTCAGCCCGCCTGAACCAACCGAATTTGAATCATCTGTCAATATCCAAACTTTTCTGTTCTTTTTGATCGCCATATCCGTAGGCTTGTTGGCCGCGGTGATCCTGCTGCCAAGCTGGCTGCCAAACATGGCGTTCTCATTGAGCGGGAATGCACCCAAGGCGTATTGGTACCTTGCGCGCGCCACATCGTTCGTCGCCCTCAGCCTGCTATGGGTCTCGATGGCACTTGGGCTGACTATCACCAATAAAATGGCCCGTCTGTGGCCGGGCGCCCCGGCGGCTTTTGCCATCCACGAGTACACCAGCCTGTTGGGACTGGCCTTTGCTATTTTCCATGCCCTGGTTATTCTTGGCGACCACTATATCAATTTCACGCTGGCACAGATCCTGATGCCCTTCGCTACCGTAGGGTATCGTCCGCTCTGGGTTGGCTTGGGACAAGTCGGCCTGTACGTATGGGCCATCGTGACAGCCAGTTTTTATGTCCGGCAGGGGATCGGTCAGAAGACCTGGCGGTTGGTACACTATCTCAGTTTTGCCATGTACATGTTGGGATTGTTCCATGGCTTGTACAGCGGCACCGATAGCGGCCTGGATTGGGTGCAGAAGTATTACTGGTATTCAGGAGGGGTCCTGCTTTTCCTGTTTGTCTACCGCATCCTTGCCAGTATAGCCAACAAACTCTTTCCCCAGAAGAAACCCGCTCCGCGTCCGACTCAGGGATAGCTGCCACCGTTATCAACCTGGATATCCACCCGATTAGATTCAACGGGCGACCATCAGTTCAAATGGTCGCCCGTTTTGCATTATGGATTACGCAACGCGTCCTATTCCTTCACTTCCCCGTCAATCACATCACCGTCCGTGTTTGGCGGTGGGTTGGAAGGCCCGCCCTGCTGCGCCTGTCCTTGCGGCTGACCCTGGGCATATAACTGCTGGCTCAGGGCGTAGAAGGCGTTTTGCACTTCTTCCGTGGATTTCTTGATGTGGGCTAGATCATCGCCCTGGGCAACCGACTTGAGATCGTTGATCTTGGCTTCGATGCTGCTGCGTTCATTCGCGGGCACTTTGTCGCCCAGGTCACGCAGCGCCTTCTCGGTCTGGTAGACCATATTGTCTGCGTTGTTGCGGACTTCGATCAACTCGCGGCGTTTCTTATCTTCAGCCTCGTGGGCACGCGCTTCCTGTACCATGCGCTCGATATCCTGTTTGTTCAGGTTGGTCGAGGCCGTGACGGTCACTTTCTGTTCCTTGCCGGAGGCCTTGTCCTTGGCCGTGACGTGCAGGATGCCGTTGGCGTCAATGTCAAAGGTGACTTCGATCTGCGGGATACCGCGCGGGGCCGGGGGAATACCATCCAGGCGGAAGCGTCCCAGCGACATGTTGTCTGTCGCCATCGGGCGCTCACCCTGCAGGATGTGGATATCCACAGCCGTCTGGCTATCGGCCGCCGTTGAGTAGGTCTCAGTCTTCTTGACCGGGATGGTTGTGTTGCGTTCGATCATCACGGTCATCACGTTGCCGAGGGTCTCCACACCCAGCGAGAGCGGGGTCACATCGAGCAGCAGAATATCCTTCACCTCGCCGCCGAGCACACCACCCTGGATGGCTGCACCCACAGCAACGACTTCATCGGGGTTCACACCCTTGTTGGGTTCCTTGCCATTTGTCAGCTTGCGGACGAGTTCCTGCACCATCGGCATACGGGTCGAGCCACCGACCAATACCACCTCGTTCAGGTTGCTGGCCGAGAGGCTGGCATCCTTGAGCGCAGATTCAAATGGTTTGCGGCAGCGTTCCAGCAGGTCTTCGGTCATCTGCTCGAATTTGGAACGCGACAGTTTCAACTGCATGTGCTTTGGCCCGGAGGCATCCGCCGTGATGTACGGCAGGTTGATCTCGGTCTCCATCACCGTGGAGAGTTCGATCTTGGCTTTTTCAGCTGCCTCTCGCAGCCGTTGCAGCGCCTGTCGGTCCTGGCGCAGGTCAATGCCCTGCTCCTTCCTGAACTCACCCGCTGCCCAATTGACGATGCGCTGATCCCAGTCATCGCCGCCCAGGTGCGTGTCACCGTTGGTGGCTTTGACTTCGATCACGCCCTCGCCCACTTCGAGCACGGAGACGTCGAACGTACCGCCGCCCAGGTCAAAGACCAGGATCGTCTCGTTCTTCTTCTTGTCCAGGCCATAGGCCAAAGCGGAAGCCGTCGGTTCATTGATGATACGCAGTACCTCGAGTCCCGCGATTTTGCCTGCATCTTTCGTCGCCTGGCGCTGGCTATCGTTAAAGTACGCCGGGACGGTGATGACGGCTTGAGTTACAGACTGGCCCAGGTATGCTTCAGCATCTGTCTTGAGCTTGGCCAGCACCATGGCGGAAATTTCCTGAGGACTGTATTCACGACTCGTGACCGGGATTTTCACCCGTACGTCATCCGCAGAACCCCTAACCACTTCAAACGGAACCATTTTGCGTTCGACCTCGGTCTCCTCGTAGTGACGGCCGATGAAACGCTTGATGGAATAGATCGTGTTCTCCGAGTTAATGACAGACTGCCGCTTCGCGGTCTGACCGACAAGCCGTTCGCCGTTTTTATTGAATGCCACCACCGACGGGCATAAGCGTCCCCCCTCCGACGTTGAAATCACGGTCGGTTGCCCGCCTTCCATCACGGAGACAACAGAGTTTGTCGTTCCAAGGTCAATGCCAATGATTTTTCCCATAGGTTGTTCGCTCCTTTATTTAAGTCAACGCCTAAAGGATACCCGAAGGATGCAAGAATTTCGTTAACGCCCTGTAGAAAATATATTACAGAAAGCCGCCTCTTCAGGCGGCTCTCGATATGCAATCCCTTGACCGTCAAGACAATGATATCAAGGCAGGACAGCGAAGTGATTTTTCAAGGTGTAATGGATGTAGTTCTGCCACAACGGAACGATGTCAGCCTGGCTGTAGTCATGGTCAGAGAAGGTTTGAATGATCACGCGGCCGCCATAGCAAGTGGCAAGCACCGCCTCTTGATTGGACGGGCTGGATGCAAGCCCTGCCAACAAAGTGGCATCCCCTGAGCCTCCCAGTCGGATCTGATCCCCGGTTTGGTGGGCCCAAAACCGGTTATAGTGCAGGAGCGGCAGCACGACATTGGGTTCATTGAACACAGGATGGTCAGGCGCCCACCAGTAGACCGA
>JAKANW010000216.1 GCA_021823555.1 Chloroflexota bacterium | reverse complement strand
AAAGCCCGTTTAACCAGTTTTTCTGCCCTTTTGGGGATTGCTTCGGGCAAAGAACGCCCTCGCAACGACATCGCTTCGTTGGTGGGTGAGGGAACTTATATTTTTACGAACCCTTAGTACCTCAAGCAAAGGATCTCTGTGCTTAGACATTTATACTCTCTTATTCAGGGAAAAATCGGGAACAAAGGGCACCCTAACGGCTGATAGACGACCGAAGATAAAAAGACAGAATCAGCTAATTACTACTATACAAATTTTCCACCCCAAAGTCATGTGTCATTTGTCATCTTATGAAAAACAGGGCAGGCTTTGCAACCTGCCCGTCTTGATTCGCTATACCACACACTGCATCCCTACTTCACCTTCGGTCCCGCCTCGACCACTTCCCTGGGAGTGCCTTCAGTGAATTTGCCGAAATTTTCTATAAAACGTTGAGCCAGGTTTTTATATTTCTTGTCATACTCCTCCCGGCTCGGCCAGCTTGACCACGGCTCCAGCACCGACTCAGGCACGTCCGGGCAGGTCTTGGGCACTTCAAAGCCGAAGACCGGGTCACGGTAATATTCCACCTTCGCCAGCTTGCCGCTCAAGGCCGCGTTGAGCAGGGCACGTGTGTGCCTGATGCTGATACGCTTACCCACGCCGTACGGTCCGCCCACCCAGCCGGTGTTGACCAGCCAGCAGGTCACGCCATAGCGCTCGATCTTGCGCTTGAGCAGTTCGGCATATTTGTAGGGATGATGCACCATGAACGGCCCACCGAAGCAGGCGCTGAAGGTGATCTCCGGCTCCTTGCCCAGACCCACTTCCGTGCCGCCGACTTTGGAGGTATAGCCTGAAATGAACTGGTAGAGCGCCTGATTGGGAGTCAGGCGCGCGATGGGCGGCATGACCCCGCTGGCGTCGCAGGTCAGCAGGATCACATTCTTGGGATGGCCGGCTTTCTTTTCCGGCACAGCATTATCAATGAACTCCAGCGGATACGAAGCGCGCGTGTTCTCGGTCAGGCTGTCGTCGTCGAGATCAATGTAACGCGTCACCGGGTCGAACGGCACATTTTCCAGAACCGTCCCAAAGCGATGGGTGGTGGCGTAAATCTCAGGCTCAGCTGATGCGGACAGGCCGATCACCTTGGCGTAGCATCCGCCCTCGAAGTTGAACACGCCATCGTCGCTCCAGCCATGCTCATCGTCCCCAATCAGGCGACGCGTGGGATCCGCCGATAAGGTGGTCTTGCCCGTCCCACTCAACCCAAAGAACAACGCCACATCATTGGAATCCTTAGGATTGACATTCGCCGAACAGTGCATGGAAAGCACACCTTCAAGCGGCAGGAGGTAATTCAAAATCGTAAAGACCGACTTCTTGATCTCGCCGGCGTAGGCCGTGTTCCCGATGATGGCCAGTTTCTTCTCGAACGACAGGCAAATAAAGGTCTCGCTGGCCGTGTTGTCTACCATGGGCATGCCCTTGAAGGACGGCAGGGCCATGATCGTAAACTCGGGCACGAAGCGTTTGTATTCCTCCAGCGACCCCGGCAGGATAAACATATTGCGCACGAAATGACTGTGCCAGGCCAGCTCGGTCACGATGCGCACCGGCAAGCGGTAGTTCTCGTCCGCGCCCGCGTACAGATCCTGGACGAAGACATCGCGGCCTTGCAGGAATCCCAACATGCGGTCATACAGGACCTCGAACTTGTCCGCCGCGCACGGGCGGTTGTACTGCCCCCACCAGACGTTGCCCTCTGAGTCGGTTTCGCGCACGATGAATTTGTCATTGGCCGAGCGCGCGGTATGCTTGCCTGTGAACGCCACAAACGGCCCGCCCGCCACGATAGCGCCTTCATTGCGGAAGGTAGCTTCTTCATACAAAGCCTCGGTCGTCAAATTCCAATAAGCAAGGCGCAAATTCCCAATGCCATGATTGGACAGGTTGTATTCCGCCTTACGCACCTGGGCGATGCCCTCGGCGGGAGTTTTGATGTTGAGTAGGTTGTTCATAATGTTTTCTCCACTATTCCATGTCATTGCGAGCGAGCGTTCCCCAGCAAGCGAAGCAATCTCCACAGCAACAAGATTTCCCATTCGTTGGGAGATTGCTTCGGGCTATCGCCCTCGCAATGACATACCGGGAATTTACATCCAGTCTCGGATCATCTTCTTATCGCCGATGTAAATTTCGTTCGGCGAGGTCGGGTCGAGCGCCCACTTGATGCGCGCAATGCCCTCGGTCACATCCTTGACCGTGCCGGAGATCGAGAGACGGATGTGCCCCTCCATGCCAAACTCCTTGCCGGGCACCGTCACCACCAGGGCCTTCTTCAACAGGAACCTGGACAACTCCACTGAATTGCCGTTGAAAGCTCGCAGGTCGGGCAGCGCATAGAACGTGCCATCCGGCTTGATCAAACGCGCGCCGTTGAAAGTCTTCATTTCCTGCAGGAGTACAGCGCGGTTGTTCTCGATTTGCAGGCGGATCGCCTCCACCACCGACTGCAAGCCGTTGAGCGCGCCCTCCGCCGCTGCCTGGCTGACCGGCGACACGCCCGAGGTCATCTGTGCAGTGACGTTGGTCATCACCCGCACCAGCTCACGCGGCCCGATCACCCAGCCCACGCGAAAACCGGTCATGCCATACACCTTAGCCACGCCATTGACCACAATGATGTGCATATCTTCCACATCTCTCTTCGTAAACCGATAAGCCGGCGCGGCTTCCTTGTGATCGAAGACAAGTTTATGGTAAATGTCATCACAGATCATGTAAATCCCTTTGCGCTCGCAAAGGTCCACGATTTTCTCGATCAACTCAGGCGGATATATCACGCCCGAGGGGTTGTTCGGGCTGTTGACGATGATCGCCCGTGTGTAACTGGTAATGGCCTTCTCGATATCCTCGAAGCGCGGAGTAAAGGTTCCATCTTCAGGGGTAACAATAACCGGCTTGCCATAGCACATCTTGATAATCTCAGGATATGACACCCAGTAAGGCGCCAGCACAATCGCTTCATCCTGCGGGTTCAGGATGGAGTAAAAGATATTGAACAGCGACTGTTTGGCCCCGTTGGTGATGAGCACATTTTCAGGTGCGACCAGGCGGTTGTAGTTTTCCTCCGTGTAGCGGATGACCGCCTTCTTGAGCGACAACACACCATCCGCAGGAGTGTACTTCACCTCCCCGCTAGTCAGCTTGGCCGCTGAAGAGAGGATGGCCGCAATGGGTGTCTTGTTCTTCGGCTCGCCAATGCCAAGATGGATAACCGCCTCGCCGCGTTCCCGCAACTGCCGCGCTTCTTCGTTGAGCGCCAGCGTTGGCGATTCGGCAATTTCTGACGCAAGTTTACTGAGCTTCATGCCAATTCCTTCTCCCTTCCCATGGATTGGGAAGGGTTGTGGTGATGGGATACAACGTGCAAAATAAAATCTGGCCAGGCATCAACCTGACCAGATACGCTTCAAAAACCGCAGATGAAAACGGCGCTGACAATTCGATTGTCAGACAAAGCAATCATGCTGCCATTATACTCTCAATCCCGGAGCGCTTCAAAATCCGATGGATTGCCCAGTGTAATGCCCTCCACGGACGGGTCGATGCGGCGGATCAAACCGACCAGGACACTCCCGCTTCCCACCTCGACGAAGCGCCGGGTTCCGTTTCCGATCATCCCCTGCACCGACTCGGTCCAGCGCACGCGCGATTGCATCTGCGCCATAATGTCCGCCCGCAGATCAGACGCGGCGCTCATCGCCTTTGCATGGACATTCCCCACCACAGGCACATTCGCATCCCGGATTGCAGCAGACATCACGGCCGCGTCCCATTCCACCTGAATGGAAGCCATCAACGGCGAGTGCGCGGCGATGCTGACGGCCAGCGGTAGGGCGCGTTTGGCCCCGGCCGCCTTGGCGCCTTCGATGGCGCGTTGCACCGCAGCCTTCGCCCCGGAGATGACTACCTGCCCCGGACAGTTATCGTTGGCCACCTGCACGATCTCCCCCTCCCGGCTGGCCTCGGCGCAGACCCTATCCAGCGTGGGAATATCGAGGTTGAGGATGGCGGCCATGCCTCCCGGCGCGGCCTCCCCGGCGCGCTTCATCAGTTCACCGCGCCGGCGCACCATTTGCAGGCCGTCCGCAAACGGTAACGCCTCCGCCGCGGTCAAGGCCGATAACTCGCCGAGGGAATGTCCGGCCACGGAGGCAGGCTTGAAAGCCTGCCCTGAGCCGGTCGAAGGGTCGGGGAAAAGATGCGAGAAGACTCGCCAGGCAGCCATCGAATGCACATACAACGCGGGCTGGGTATTGACCGTCTTATTCAATTCATCGGCCGGGCCATCCCACATTAATTTCGAGAGTGAAAAGCCCAGCGCGGCATCCGCTTCCTCGAACGTCTGCCTGGCAATCGGGTAAGCGGCTGCCAGATCCTTGCCCATGCCGACAGCCTGCGAACCCTGGCCAGGAAAGACGAATGTTGTGGTTTGGGAATCAAGTCTCATGATAATAATTTTCCTCAGTCCCTTAAACACAAACGAGCCGTGTTCGTCACGGCTCGCTGGGGATTACTCGGCCTTCTTCTTTTCCTTCTTCACTTCCAGCACTTCGCGGCTGCCATAGAAACCACAATTGGGGCAGACGGTGTGCGGCAGGCGCATCGAACCGCAGTTCGAGCAGGCGACCAGGTTGCGGGGCTGCAAAGCATCCTGGGAGCGGCGGCGGTCGCGGCGGCCCTTGGAATGCTTACGTTTTGGATGAGGCGGCATGATACTTTCTCCTTATGACAAGAACATGCCGGGCAAAAGCCCGGCGGGATTTCCAGACAAGCGGGCAGATTATAGCGGGTTCAGGCAGTGACGTCAAGCCTTAAAGAATGTTAGAATAGGTCGCAGTCAAGTTTCAGCAGGAAGAGGCCCGATGGAAGTTCAGATCGCGGTATCCAAAATAAACAAATATGCCTCGTCTGAAAGCGGCGACACCTTTGAAGCGGTCGAACGGCCGGGCGGCGGACTATCGGTGGTGCTAGCCGATGGGCAGACCAGTGGACGCGGCGCTAAAGCTGTCTCGCAGCTGGTGGTCCGCAAGGTGATCGGCCTGCTGGCCGAAGGCGTGCGCGATGGCGCAGCCGCCCGTGCGGCTTCCGATGCACTGTTCACAGACAAGCAGGGCAAGGTCATCTGCACGCTCAACATTGCTTCGGTGGATCTGCACAGCGAAACCATCGTACTGACCCGCAACAATCCCGCCCCAATGTTCATCTGCCGCGGCGATGAGATTGATTGCATTGAAACAGAAAGCGCGCCGCTTGGAACCTCGCGCAACGTGCGCCCGCTCATCACCGAGATCGAGATCCAGCCGGGGCTGATGATCGTGATCTACACTGACGGCCTGGTCCACGCAGGGGAACGCCGCGGCCAACCCATGGATGCGTGTGAGGCCGTCCGTTCGATCCTGGAAGATCAAAATCCGTCGCCGCAGGCCCTGGCTGACAGCCTCCTGGAACAAGCCGTGCGACTGGATGATGGCCGTCCCGCCGATGACATCAGCATAGTGGTCATCAAGGTCACGCCGCGACTCGGCGATAATGTCCGCCGCATGACGGTACGCCTGCCGCTGGATAATCTCAAGAGCGTCTCATGAAGAAACCGGATTGGCGCAGGCTGCGCGCCTCCTGGCGCGATACACGCATCCTGTTCAGGGAGTTTCGCACTCCGCTCACCATCTTCACCGTCGCCATTCTTGGCGGCGGCTTGCTCTATGGGTGGATCGCGCAGATGGTGGGTGAACCACTCGATAGCATGGCGGAGGCCATCTACACCGTCCTGACAGCGACCTCCCTCCAGCCGTTGGGATATTT
>JAKANW010000215.1 GCA_021823555.1 Chloroflexota bacterium | reverse complement strand
ATTCTTGTGCGCAGCCGCGGTTGCCCTGATTGGCCTCGTGAGACTTGTGGGATATGCGATCGGCTGGGACGTAGGCCTGGATCGCCTTCTTTTCCCCTTGAAGCTGGCTGCGGCTGGCGGGGACTCGAACATCCCCAATAGAATAGCCCCCAACACTGCTTTAAACTTCTTTTTTATCGGCTTCACATTGATTCTCATCGGCCCGGGGGCTAGACGCTTGGTATGGCTCAACCAGGGTATGCTCTTGTTTGTGATTCTCACCTCATTTCTGGCATTTCTGGGCTACATGTATGATGCCCCTGGGCTCTACCAGATATTCAATTTTATCGGGATGGCAGTCAATACCGCCGCTTGTTTTATGGTACTCAGCCTGGGAATCCTTGCGGCTAGTCCTGATCAAGGCATCATGGCCGCAGTTGCAAGCCCGCACATGGGCGGTATCGTGGCTCGCCGACTCCTCCCGGCTGCTTTTGTACTTCCCGTGATACTGGGGTGGGTACGACTGTTGGGGCAGCGCGAGGGTCTTTATGGTACGGAGTTTGGATTGGGGCTTATGGTTGCCTCCACTGTAATTTTGTTGACCATTGTGATTCTTGGAGTTGCGGTCTCCCTTAACCAGGCAGAAGAAGAAATCCACAAACTCAATCAAGAACTGGAACAGCGTGTCATTGAACGCACTACCCAGCTTGAGGATGCAAATAAAGAGCTCGAAGCATTTTCTTACTCGGTCTCGCACGACCTGCGCGCGCCGCTGCGCGCGATAGACGGATTTTCGCGCATCCTGATTGAAGACTACGCGCCGCAACTCGCGCCCGAAGCCCAACGCTACCTAAAATTGGTGCGCGACAACACCCGGCAAATGGGAAACCTGGTGGACGATCTGCTTGCCTTCTCACGCCTGAGTCGCCAGGCACCCAGGAAACAATCTGTGAAAACAACTGCGCTTGTTCACCAGGCGCTTGACGAACTTCGCGCTGAGACGAATGGGCGACGGGTTGAGATCACGATCGGCGACCCTTCGACAAGCCCAGGGCAAGCTCCTTCGGTAGGCTCACCTGTGCCTGCCCTGTCCCGTCCGGACCAGGACGGGGCGGCGCTGGTTCAGGCAAGGCAGGCTTTGCCCGAATGTCAAGCCGATCCGAACCTGCTGAAGCAAGTTTGGATCAACCTGCTGTCCAACGCACTCAAGTACACGCGCCAACGCGACCCGGCGCGCATTGAAATCGGGTGGAAAAAGGAAAACGACGAACAGGTGTTTTTCGTCAAAGACAACGGCGTCGGTTTCGACATGCAGTACGCGGGCAAACTGTTCGGCATCTTTCAACGATTGCATCGCTCTGAGGATTACGAAGGCACAGGGGTAGGGCTGGCGATTGTTCAGCGAATCGTTCATCGGCACGGCGGACGCGCCTGGGCGGAGGGTCACGTGGACGATGGCGCCACGTTTTATTTCTCGCTGCCATTTGTTGAACCCGAAGCGCAGGTTATCGAGGAAGTGGATGAATTAGCCGAACGCGCGCGGGAGTTGGTTTGATAATCCAGACCCTAAGGGTCTGGGTAGGAGACGACAATGTTTCAAATCACGCACTTGATCGGAACACTCTTTTCTATTGCGTCAGCGGCCATCTACGGTTATGTGGCCGCACGCCTGAGCCAGCGGACGATTTCCAACCCAGAGGCGCGGTTCGCTTGGCGATCCTTCGGTCTGTGGTGGTACTGTCTCGCCGCGACGACGCTGGTGAGCGGCATCCCGCATTTGCTCAGCGCCTTCAGCATTGTCTCTCTCCCAATCTTTGTTGCGCTGACGTACTTCAACGTCCTGCTCATCTGCCTCGCGCTGTGGGGATTGCTCTACTATCTCGTCTACCTCTTTACGGGCAGCCAGCGGTTCCTGATCCCGCTCACGATTTTCTACGTCCTCTATTACGTCCTGCTTGTTTACATCATCACCGTGAGCGATCCGGCTGACGTGGAAATCACGCGCTGGACTACCCGACTGGTTTACGCTCATCCAGTCACAGGCCCTCTTTTTGCAGTGTTACTCGTCCTGCTCGTGTTCCCGCAGATTTTCGCTTCGCTGGCGTATTTCACGCTTTTTTTCCGCGTGCGCGAGGCGACCCAACGGTATCGCATCCTGCTCGTCTCAGGGTGCATCATTCTCTGGTTCGGCAGCGGCTTGGTTGCCTCGGTGGCCGGCTTGTCCCAGAAAGATTGGTGGCAAATCCTCAGTCGCTTGATTGGGCTAGGCGCGGCCGTCGGGATTTTGCTCGCGTATCTCCCGCCGGGGATCATCCGGCAGAGATTTGGAATTGCGTCCATTGCGGAGCAAGCGTAAGCATAAAACGAAACGGAATTTTCCCGTATCACTCGTCACCCGTCACTCGTCACATGTTCAGAGGAGGCTACGATGGAAGAAAGACCTGTTGAAATTCTTTTGGTCGAAGACAACCCGAACGACGTGGAACTGGCGCTCCACGCCCTGAAGAAGAACAATATCGCCAACCGCATCGAGGTCGTGCGCGATGGAGCCGAGGCGCTCGACTTTATCTTTTGCACCGGCGCGTATGCGCAGCGCAACATGGACAACGCCCCTAAAGTCATCCTGCTAGACTTAAAACTCCCGAAAGTGGACGGGCTGGAGGTGCTGCGGCAAATCAAGTCCGACCCGCGCACGCGGGCGATCCCGGTGGTGGTGCTGACCTCCTCACGCGAGGATCGCGACATTGTCGAGAGTTACAACCTGGGCGTCAACAGTTACATCGTCAAGCCGGTGGACTTCGAGCAGTTCAACGAAGCCGTGCGGCAGTTAGGTCTCTATTGGCTATTGCTCAATCAGCCGCCAGCGATTTGAGAGTGTGGATTAAGCAAATCTGAAATCTGCGATGGAGGTTCTTATGCCCACTTCCTTGCATGTCCTCATTCTTGAAGACCGGCCGGCTGATGCCGAATTGATGCTGCACGCGCTGCGCCAGGCCGGGTTCGACCCCGACTGGCAGCGGGTGGAGACCGAGGCGGACTATCTCGCCAGCCTCGACCCGCCGCCCGAAGTGATTCTGGCCGACTACACCCTGCCGCAGTTTGACGCCATGCGCGCCCTGCGCCTCTTGCAGGAGCGCAGGTTGGACATTCCATTCATTGTCGTCACCGGCAGCATCGGTGAAGAGGTGGCGGTCGAGTGCGTAAAACAGGGTGCTGCCGATTACCTGCTCAAAGACCGGCTGGCGCGGCTGGGGCCGGCGGTGACGCACGCGCTGGAGCAGAGAAAACTCCGCGAGGAGAAACGGCGGGCGGATGAGGTGCTGCGGGAGAGCGAACTGTGGTTTCGCGCTGTCTTTAGTTCTCAAGAAGACGCCGTTTTTGTTTTAACGCCGGGCAGGAAAATCATGAACATGAACGCTGCTGCGGAAAAAATGTTCGGGTATTCCATCGAAGAAGTGAAGCGCCGCTCTACGGGGGTGTTCCACGTTGACCATGAGCATTACCTGGAATTTGGTGAACGTATTCGCGAGGCATTCTCAAGAGATGATGCAGCACACTTTGAATTCAGGCTTAAGAGAAAAAGCGGAGAGGTTTTCCCCAGCGAACATACAGTTTCTCTGCTAAAAAATGATGCAGATGAATCCCTGGGCATTGTTAGCGTCGCCAGAGACATTACCCAGCGCAAACGGGCGGAGGAGGCGCTGCGACAGGCCGAAGAGAAATACCGCAGCATCTTTGAGAACGCTGTCATGGGCATCTACCAGACCACCCTCGAGGGACATTACCTCACGGCGAACCCGGCCCTGACTCGAATCCTTGGGTATGAATCGCCCATGGATCTGCTGCAAACCACCACCGACCTCAACCGTCAATTCTATGTTGAACCCGGCCGCCGCGCCGAGTTCATTCGCTTGGTGGAAAAGCAGGGCACTGCATCGCACTTTGAGTCCCAGGTATATCGCAAGGACGGCAGCGTGATTTGGGTTTCAGAGAACGCGCGTGCACTCCGGGATGCCAGTGGCCGGTTGGTCGGTTTTGAAGGCACGACAGCGGACATCACCGAGCGCAAAAACGCGGAAGAAACCCGGGCGCGACTGGCAGCCATTCTTGAGGCGACGACCGACTTTGTTGCCTTCACCGACCTGAACGGACGCCCACTGTATATCAATAAAGGCGGACGCAAGATGTTGGGGATCAATGAGGATGAGGATATCTCAAAGATCAAGATCGCCGAGACCCATCCCGAATGGGTGAGAGAGCTTATCCTAACCGAGGGGATTCCAACCGCTTTGCGCGATGGCGTGTGGCACGGCGAAACCGCCCTGCTCAGCCGCGAGGGGCGGGAGATTCCCGTCTCACAGGTGATCATCGCCCCCAGAAAACCGGACGGAGCCATTGAATTTCAGGCCACCATCATGCGCGACATCACCGGGCGCAAGCGCGCGGAGGCGCAGGTGAAACAGCGCGCCGAGCAACTGCTCGCAATCAACATCCTCGGCCACGCCCTCTCGGAAACGCTCGACCTGCGGGAAATCTACGAGCGACTGTATCAGGCTATCCTCCAGCTTCTCCCGGACTCGACCACCGTGTTCATTTCCACATTCGACGCGGAGCGGCAACTCATCACCTGCGCCTACGGGGTCCAAGACGGTACGCGGCTGAATCCCGAGGAGCTTCCTCCCATCCCGCTGGAGCCGCCTGGGGTAGGCACGCAGAGCGAGGCGATCCATACCCGCCGCCCAGTCATCGTCAACGACCTGAACGAACGGCTCAAACGGGTGCGCGTCAATGTGCGCGTGGGAACGCCAGGCCCCGTAACACAATCCGGTTTGTACGTGCCGATGCTGGCAAAAGACGCGGCGATCGGCGTGGTGCAGGTGCAGAGCCTCACGCTGAACCGATACACGCCGGACGATGCCGAACTGTTGTCGCTGGCGGCCAACACGGCTGCAGTAGCCATTCAGAACGCGCAGTTCTTCGCGGCGGCCGAGCGCCGCCTCACGCGCCTGGAAGCCCTGCATGAGATTGACATTGCCATCACCGCCAGCCTCGACCTGAAATTTACGCTGAACGTCGTGCTCAGTAACATTACCAGGCAATTGGAAGTGGATGCCGCCGACGCCCTGCTGCTCAGGCCGCACTCGCAAATGCTGGAATATGCAGCCGGGCATGGCTTCCGCACTCCCGCCATGCAGTTTACCCGCCTGCAATTGGGCCAGGGTTACGCCGGTCGGGCTGCCCTGGAGCAGCGGATTATCGTCATCACTGATTTAAACCGGCACAAAACCGACTTCTTGCGCTCTCCACATTTTGCCCAAGAGGCATTCGTGACCTATTTTGGAGTGCCGCTGATCGTCAAAGGGCAGGTCGTAGGTGTGCTGGAACTCTTCCATCGCGCACCGCTCGATCCCGACTCGGAATGGCGCAATTTTCTGGAGGCTCTAACTACACAGGCAGCCATCGCCATAGAAAATGCCTCACTGTTCAATGATTTGCAGCGCTCGAACGCCAATCTCGCTTTGGCTTACGACGCCACCATCGAAGGCTGGTCCAAAGCGCTCGACCTGCGCGACAAAGAAACCGAAGGCCATACACAGCGGGTCACACAACTGACCCTGCAGTTGGCGCGCAGTATGGGTATGAGCGAGGCTGAAATCGTTCACATACAACGCGGGGCATTGCTGCACGACATCGGCAAGATGGGTGTGCCAGATCGCATTTTGCTCAAGCCCGATACGCTGACCGCCGAGGAATGGGAGATCATGCGCAAGCACCCTGTCTTGGCATACGAGATGCTCTCGCCCATAGGGTACTTGCGCCCGGCTCTTGATATTCCTTACTGCCATCACGAAAAATGGGACGGGACTGGGTATCCGCGCGGCTTGAAGAGCGAAGAGATTCCACTGGCGGC
>JAKANW010000214.1 GCA_021823555.1 Chloroflexota bacterium | reverse complement strand
CAAGCGTACAAGGCGCGATAGGAATACCAGGCGCTGGCAAGGTAAAGGCGGAGATCGTCACGGATTTTCTGGATCATACGGAACTCAATTCTCCGGTCACGCGGATCATGTCCTGCACTTTCTTTGACATGAAAAATGTGGCGATGAGATAGATGCAGGCAATGCCAAGCGCCGTCAGCCAGTTTTTCCACAAGACAATGGGATCAGCCTCGGGCTGGAAAGAGGCGCTCAATCCATTGAATGCCCAGACCAGCGGTGTAAACACGGCGAGCCATTGCGCCCAACCCGGCAGCAGGCTGATGGGGAACATAAAGCCGGTCAACATGCCAATCGGCAGTTCCAGGTAATTGACGAAAAGCCCCGAGAGCCGCGAGACGACCGGCCAGTGGGCCAGAAAGAGGCCGATGCACCAAAAACAAAAGAAAAGGATCGCCAGGGAAACGAGGATATAGGGAAGGTTGCTGATCGGTGGCGAGAAGCCAAAGACCAGAAAAGCAACCACCAGCGAAAGCAAAAACGAAAGGCTCCCAAGCAGCACATTGGCAAAGGTGCGAACCGCCAGGATGCTGAAGATCGAGGTGAGACTGCCGACCAGCAATTCCAGCGTGCCCTCGCGGCGGTCGGCGCGCAAGTCGAAAAAGGAGGTGAACAGCAGGGTGCTCCACAAGCCCATGACGCCGCTGCCGATGATGGTGTGGATCAGGTCGATTTGGGTCCGCCCGGCTGCGCGCGCCAGAAAATATCCCACCGCGCTGAAGATGACCGGCTGGGTGACGATCAGCCCAAAAGAAAACAGCCTCATCGCCCGCATCTGGAACTGGACGTTCATCTGCTTCCAGACGAACGGCAGACGGTTAAGCCGTATGATTCTTGATAATGTCGACATAGACATCTTCCAGCGTGGCGTTGCGGACTTCGATATTGGTGATCACGTTCTGTTCGAGCAGGAGGGTCAGTTCGTTTAGGACCTTTGACGGGGTGCGGGTATGCAGCGAGAGAGTCTCGCCTGACGAGTGGGCCAGCGACAAATACGGCCGCAGGGATTCCAGTTTCCCATTCAAGGATTGCTCGCCGTTCGGAGTCTGGATCACGATAACGCAATCACCACTGGATTGAGCCTTGAGCGCGGCAGGCGTATCCAACGCGATGATCCTTCCGTGGTTGACGACTGCGATGCGGTCGCAGAGTTCCTCGACCTCATACATGTAGTGACTGGTGAGCAGGATGGTCTTGCCGCGCCGCACCATTTCGCGGACCAGTTGCCTGATCTCGCGCGCCCCGACCGGGTCGATGCCGACGGTTGGCTCGTCGAGGAAGATCAGCTCCGGGTCGTGGAGCAGGGCGCGGGCCAGGTGGAGCCGTTGCTGCATCCCGCTGGAATAGGTCTCGACGCGATCCTTCTCGCGGCCCGTCAAGCCGACTACTTCGAGCAGTTCCTTGATGCGCCGGTTGATGGTGTTGGGTTCCATTTTATAGAGTTCGGCGAAATACTTCAGATTATCCAATCCGCTGAGACGACTGTAGAGTCCCTTGTTGCCGCCGAAGGTGAAGCCGATGCGGGAGCGGATCTTGTTTGTGTCCTTGAGGATATCCAACCCGAAGATGCTGGCTGTGCCGCTGGTTGGGAGCAGCAGCGTGGAAAG
This sequence comes from Chloroflexota bacterium, assembly GCA_021823555.1. Next base: position 4,268 of record JAKANW010000214.1, on the reverse strand, counting down.
CATTTTGACTGTGGTGGTCTTGCCCGCCCCGTTGGGACCGACCATGCCAAACAGTTCGCCCCTGCCGATGGAAAATGAAATATCCTCCACGGCGGTAATGGGATGGCGCTTTTGCACCCAGAAACCCTGGATGGATTGAAAGACCTTGTTCAGGTGCTCGACTTTGACCGCAATCTCTGTGTTGTTAGACATACTCCCACTTCCTCGTTGAACGATTGGGTTGATTATACATCAGGAGCAGGGGTGGAAAATCTCCGCCTCATTGCGTGGATGGATTTGTCCACGGTGTGAGGTGGATGCCCCTGTTGATCATTTCCCTTTCCAACGATCCGCGTACTCGCGCGTGATTTTCAGATATAGATCACCATATAACTCACCTGGTTCAATGTGGGTATGTTCCCACCATTCATTCCAGGTGGTGATGAAGATCCAATCGGGATCGCTTTGGATGGCCGCTTCCCACGTGGAGCGGTAAAAATCCCCGTTCATCCGTTCCTGAATTTGTCCCTGGCGGCTGGGTTGCAGCGTGTCATCGTAGCCGGGTTGGATCGTCGCGACCCAAATCTTCTGTGTGGGTTGGTTGGCAAGCAGGGAATAATTTCGCACAGCGCGGGAGGTGGATAGGTAAGTTTGTGCTAGGTTGGGATACGTAAAGACCCCATAGTCGTGCAGGCCGTCGAAAACATCCAAGTTGTTCAGGTCGTAGCCCATGGCCAGATAAACGGCATCCAGCCCCTGGTCGCGTAAAGAAGCGAAGATTTCCTTCCATGTATCCAATGGCACCGTAGCAGACGCCCAAATAACGATCAGCGGTTTGCCATCCACTTTCATGAAGGCGGGATCATCCCGATAATTCTTGATGGCATAGGCAAGCCAGTCGTGGATTTTCGACTCGTCGAGCGGACTTCCATTTGGGCCGGCGAGAGTCTCGAAATAAATGCTGACCTTGAAATCCCTCTGCCCGGCAATTGCAAGCAGTTTTTTCAGGTTTTGATCTGTGTCGCTGCCCGGCCCCCACCAGGATGAGATAAAACCATCAATGCCCGCGGATTGAGCCTGTTCAACCTGACGGGTGATGGTTTGTGTGTCGTTGGAAGCATAGCGAATGAGGGGCCAGTCTTTCAGCCAGTCGCTCGACCAGTCTTTCATCGAATACCAGGAATAGTAAAAAGCCAAAAGCATCTTTGTTCGGCTGGCCTGCGCGGCCTGGAACAATAGGGGCGGCGATCCTTTGATCGCCGTCAAATCGAGGCTGAACTTTTTCGGATTCATCCCTCTGCTATTGTTCACAACGCCTGTGTGGTTTATTGATTGAATCAGTTCCGGCTTTCCACTCGCAACGTTGAAGATAACTATTGTGCTGTCTCCAATATCCCCTTTTTGCAAACGGAATTCCAGGGGTTGATCGAGCGCTTCGGGCGCGATGGCATAATCAACGGTGATGCCGACCTTGTTCCTCGCTTCGGACTCCACCAGAGGCTGGTTCAGCGCCAATTGCTGGATGCCCGCCTGATAGCTGGTCGGCCCCCCGCTAACCTGCATGGTTCGCATCGCTAAAACATTTTCTGGCGTGAGCAGTTCCAGCGTGGACCAATCCGAAGTTGTCTCGTATTTGACCTGCAAACGATAATACATTACTGTCCCGGGCGGGTAGGGCGCGGTTGTAGGTGTTGGCTCAGGCGTATTGGTCGCGATGGGCAGAAGTGGGGTTGGCGTTTCGGGCGCGGGCGTTGGAGTCCCTTGTGCGCAGGAGACCAGCAGGCATAATGCAAGCAGCGAAATAAAGAAGCGAGCTGACATACTGTCCTCTTTTCGAGCGGACCAGACCATGACAGATACCACTAATATTCAATCTGTCGAATGATGAAGTGGATGATTCGTTATCCCCAAAAGTGGTATGGCACACTCGTCGAGCGAATTGACGACCTCATTTTGACATTGCTACAACCCATGAGTTATCACCAAAGGCCAGGGCGGTAATATTGAAATCTCTATCCCAATAATCATTAATGTCGGTTTCGGGATAACTGGATTGCATTAGATAGGACTGGTCGGAGTATCCCATTCCCTCAGACATGATGATAACCCAAGCGGAAACGCCGTATGTGATTCCTGTAATGTCGTATCCTTTATCCCAGTATTCCTTGATCTTGTCTTTTGGCAACATGGAGTCTATGAGATAAACCTGGCTCTGAAGAGCAGTTCCCTGCGACATGACGACCACCCAGTCGCCGTCCCCGTATGCAGCGACGTTGATCGAATATCCCTGGTCCCAATGCTCCTGTACAGCGCTTTTTGGAAAATTTACATCGGTGAAATAAGTCTGGTTGATGAAACCGGTTCCTTTGCTCATCACCACAACCCATTGGCCATCGCCATAATAAATGTCGGTGATGTCAAAATCCTGATCCCAGTATTTTCTGATCGTATCTTTTGGGAAGGCGGAATCAGTGAAGTAAGCTTGATTTGTGAATCCGACTTGTTTTCTCAATACCACGAACCATTGTTCCCCGGCATGAGCCAGGCTAGTCAGGTAATGTTCTTTATTCCAGCATTCCTCGATCTCATTCTCCGGGAAGTATGGCCTTTTCAGCCACGTTTGCTCGCCGTTGCAGAAGGTCCCTTGTGTTGCAGGCGGACCTGATGTCAGACCGGGCGAGGTAGCCGTTGAGTTGAGGGAACTGGCTGGCAAACTGGACAGGCTGGATGTCACAGAGGGAGGCGGCGTTGGAGTCTTCGTGGTCCGCTCTGCACTAATGATCAGGAAGATTCCCCCGATAATCGCTGCCACGATGGTGGCAAAGCATCCCATGCCTGCCTTGACGACTTCAAGCCCCGTCGTTTTTTTGCTTTCTCCCATTTGGACCTCGCTATACTGACTGGGAAATGCCCAAAGAACATTGAATTGAGTCAAGGAGCGCAAATTCAGTATAGCACTGCACGAGGGAGGAATTCAAGCCGACAACATGTGCCCGCCGCCTGTCGCGCCTCCCCGCAAAGGCATTTGAGGGATCAGGCTGAAAGAATTTATAACCAAGTAGAAGTTGTATTTGCTGCCGTTTCATGCTGCCTGTTTTTCCTGCCGACTGGCCTCCCTGAACAGGGAATGACTTACCTGGGCTTTTGCTTGTGTGGCGCTCCGCTGTTCTTTGCTTTCCTGATCGCTGTGATGATAGCACTCGACGGATACAGCCTGACACAACGCCTCAACGAAGGGCACGAGCTTGGCCCTTGGGAGTTTACCAAATCCTTGAAATAGCATCCAAGATCGGCCCTCGACAGGCCGATCTATTTTGCCCTTCGTTCAAAGCACCGCGTCTCACTTTAATGCCCCGTTGACGCAGACGGGCATGTAAAGTATCAAAAAATCTTTCAAGCGGCCTTCTTCATGGCTTGTCCCAGGAGTTCGCGAAACCTTTGCCCATCAGGATCGGCCCCGAGGGCAATAAAAGTAATCCCCGTCTGGTTGACATTGGTATAGCGTCCTGTGATGTTGAGACCATGATCGGGTGTGATCTCGAACATGGCGGTCGTTTCGTAATCATGGATGTCGATCTGCTTCAGTTGCGCGGATCCGGCGTTGGCGTTGTTCCGACCGGTGCTGTCGGCCCAGACCAACCATTTCGGAGTGACGTATACGGCAGAGGCGGTGGTCTCTCTTGTAGTACCGAACAATCCGTTTTTATTTTGGGTGGAGACGGTTTCACAGCACATCAAAATATCCGACTCAATGGCGCCCAACTGATATTGCGCCACATGGGCGCGCATGGCGGCTTTCAACCCTGCACTCAGGTCTTCTATCTTGCAGGTGCGTGTGATACGGATGGTTTTATTCATGTGAATTCCTTGATGTTCTTCATCATATTCGTATAATGCCAGTTCTCCTGGAGAGGCGCAAGACACATTTCCGGCTGACGGCTGGATGATGGAACCTATTCCTGCGTCCGCTTTTCCTCGAGGATATTTTTGAGCATTGCTAGATTATCCTTAAGTTGTTTTTTCATCATTTTTTCCAGAATGTTCTCATTCACCTGGAAGAAATTGACCGCATTCGCCTGTGTTGATACATTGATCTTTGTGCTGCCGTTGGCTATCTCGAAGTCATAGGAAGTGTGCGAATTCAGTGGTCCGGAAAGAGACTTGAAGCCGTATTTCCTGCTCGGCTCGTATTCGGTTACCTCAAAGGTGCTTTGGATTCGATGACCCATCAGATGGCCGATGCTTCGAAAATATGCACCCAGCCCGGTGATGCCTTCGGAAACCGAGGC